>JAKAMV010000070.1 GCA_021812735.1 Chloroflexota bacterium
CTCGGCATCGGTCCGATGCCGAGCAGGCGCTCGGACCCGGCGCGCCGCAGCTCCACGAGAACGCGCCCGGCAACCGTGTGTTCGACTGGCAGGTGGGAGACAAGGCGGCCACCGACGCCGCGTTCGCCAACGCCGAGGTGGTGGTCAGCCAGCGGCTGGTCAACCACCGGCTGATCCCCAACCCCATGGAGGTCCGGGGCGACATCGGCTGGCACAACCCGGGCACGGGCGAGTACACGATCTGGATGTCGAGCCAGACGCCGCACATCCAGCGGCTCCTGCTGGCTGCCTTCGTGACCGGCGTCCCCGAGCAGAAGATCCGCTGCATCAGCCCCGACGTGGGCGGCGCCTTCGGATCGAAGATCTACTGCTACGCCGACATGGCGCTGGTCATGCTCGCGAGCAGGCTCGTGGGCGGGCGCCCGGTGAAGTGGGTGGAGACCCGCCGCGAGAGCTACGGCTCCACGATCCATGGCCGTGACCACATCACGTACGTGGACGTGGCCGCGACGAAGTCGGGCGAGGTCAAGGGCCTGCGCGTGCGGACGATCGCCAACCTGGGCGGCCGCCTCTCGACGATCGGCCCGGGCATCCCCACCACGCTCTACGGCCGGATCCTGTCCGGGCCGTACAAGATCCCCGCGGTCCACTGCGAGGTCACCGGCGTCTACACCAACACCACCTTCGTGGACGCGTACCGCGGTGCCGGCCGCCCGGAGGCGACGTACGTCGTGGAGCGGGCGATGGACCTGGTCGCGGACGAGCTGGGCCTGGACCCGGCCGAGGTCCGGCGGCGCAACTTCCTGCCGCCCGACGCCTTCCCGTACGACAACCCGTCGGGGCTGCTGACCGCGGTCAACGGCAGCAAGCTGTACATCGACTCGGGCAACTACGAGCCCGCCATGGACAAGGCGCTCGCGATGGCCGGCTACGCCGACATGGCGGCGAAGAAGGCCGAGGCGAAGGCGCGCGGCAAGCTGCTGGGCGTCGGGCTCTCCACCTACATCGAGGTCTGCGGCGTCGCGCCGTCCAAGTGGATCGGCGCGGTCGGCGAGGGCTGGGGCGCCGCCATGTGGGAGTCGTCCAACATCAAGGTCCACCTGACCGGCAAGGTGGTGGTCACGATGGGCACCCAGCCCCAGGGCCAGGGTCACGAGACCACGTTCGCCCAGATCGTGAGCCACGAGCTGGGCGTCCCGATGGAGGACATCGTCGTCCAGCACTCGGACACCCAGGGCACGCCGTTCGGCTACGGGTCGTACGGCTCGCGGACGTCCAACGTGGGCACCGGCGCCGCGATCAAGGCGGCGGCCAAGATCCGCGACAAGGCGCGGCGGTACGCGGCCCACATGCTCGAGGCCAACGTCGACGACATCGAGGTCGAGGGCGCCGAGTACCGCGTGAAGGGCTCGCCCGACAAGCGCAAGACGCTCCAGGAGATCGCCTTCGCGCTCGACCTGGCGTTCGACACGCCGCCGGGCATGGAGCCGTACCTCGACGAGACGGCCTACCACGACACCGACAACTGCACCTTCCCCTTCGGCACCCACGTCGCGGTCGTGGAGGTGGACGAGGAGACCGGCAACGTCGAGCTCGTCCGCTACGTGGCGGTCGACGACGTGGGCAGGAAGATCAACCCGATGATCGTGGACGGCCAGCTGCACGGCGGCATCGCCCAGGGTGTCGGCCAGGCGCTCTGGGAGGAGGCGGTCTACGGCGACGACGGGCAGCTGCTGTCAGGCTCGCTGCTCGACTACGCGGTGCCGCGGGCCGAGTGGCTGCCATCCTTCGAGCTCGACGAGACGGTCACGCCGTCCCCGGTCAACCCGCTCGGGGTCAAGGGCGTCGGCGAGGCCGGCTGCATCGCGTCCACGGCCGCAGTTGCCAACGCGGTCAACGACGCGCTCAGCCCGCTCGGCATCCGGCACCTGGACATGCCGTACACGGCACAGAAGGTGTGGAGCGCCATGCAGGGCGCCAAGGGAGGCCAGGCATGATCCCGGCAGCCTTCGAGTACACGCGGGCGTCCTCGGTGGAGGAGGCGCTCGCCATCCTCGCGTCCGATGAGGGCGCCAAGGTGGTCGCGGGCGGACAGAGCCTGCTGCCGCTGATGAAGCTGCGGCTCGCGCAGCCCGCCCGCCTGGTGGACATCGGGAGGCTCCCCGAGCTTCGCGGCATCTCCAGGCTCGACGACGGGCGCCTGTCCGTCGGCGCGCTCACCACGTACGCGGAGCTGCTGGACTCGCCGGTCATGCACTACGGCGTCATGAAGGACGTCCTGCCGGGCATCGCCGACATCCAGGTCCGCAACCGCGGCACCGTGGGCGGCGCCGTGGCCCACGCGGATCCGGCGGCGGACCTCCCGGCGGCGCTGCTCGCGCTCGACGCCGAGGCGGTCGTCCAGTCGGCCGCCGGCACTCGCACCATCAGGGTGGACGGCTTCTTCCAGGGCGCGTTCACCACCTCGCTCGGCCACGACGAGCTCGTCGCGGCCGTGATCCTGCCCGCCCCGCGCGACGACGCCGGGTCCGCCTACGCGTCGCTCGAGCAGCGCGCGTCGGGCTACCCGATCGCCGGGATCGCCGCCGTGGTGATCCTGGGCGCGGGCGGGATGGTCGAGTGGGCGGGCGTGGGGGTGACCGGCGTGTCGGACCACCCGTACCGCGCCCGCGACGTCGAGAACGCCCTGGTCGGGACCACGGGCTCCGCCGAGGCGGTGGCGGCCGCCGCGTCGCTCGTGGTGGGGGCCCGGGAGGTCAACGCCGACATCCACGCCGGGCGGGAGTACCGCGCGGCGATGGCGGTCGTGCACGCGAGGCGGGCGATCGAGGCGGCGCTGGCGCGAGCCCGCTGACCCCGACTCCCGCGACACTGCGCGCATGCGTGTCGAGCGTCTTGAGCCCGGCCGGCCGACGCCGGCCGGGCTCATCGGCGCCGTGCTGACCCGCGACATCGACCTGTCCGGCCAGCACTGGGCGAAGGGCCGGCGGCTCACGCCCACCGACCTCGACGCCCTGGTGCGCGCGGCCCCGGGGCGGCCGATCGCTGTGCTCGTCCCGGCCCCCGACGACGTCCACGAGGATGATGCGGCGCGGCGCCTCGCGCTCGCCGCGCTCGCCGGCGACCCGTCAGCGGCTGGCCTCACGCTGCGCGGGCCGCTCCAGTCGCGCGTGGATCTGCTCGCTGCCCGGGCCGGCGTGGTGGAGGTCCGGCTCGCCTCGCTCGAGCGTCTCAACCGGGTCGACCCGGTTGAGCTGTTCACCGTCGCCGGGGGCCGGACCGTCGCCGCCGGCGACCTCGTCGCGTCGGCGAAGGTCGCCCCGCACCTGGTGCCTGAGGCCGTGCTCCGCGCGGCCGAGGCGACGGCGGGCCGCCGCGCGATCGTCCGCGTCCGCCCGTTCCGCCCGACCCGTATCGCCGTCATCGTCAAGCAGACGCTGTCGGGCACGGACCGCGCCAGGTTCGAGGCGTCGATCGCCGCGCGCGTCGCCGGCCTCGGCGCCGCCCTGGCGGGCATCATCCAGGTCGCGGACGACCCAGACGTCGTGGCGGCTGCGCTTGCGCGCACCACCCGGGGCAGGGGAGCGGCCAGGATCGTGCTCACAGCCGGCGGCGCCAGCACCGATCCCGGCGACGCCTTCTTCGCGGCCATCGACCGCCTCGGCGGGCGGCTGGTCCGGCGTGGCGTCCCGGCGCACCCGGGCTCCATGCTCTGGCTGGCCCGCCTCGGTCGGGCGGCTGTCGTGGGCCTGCCCTCGTGCGGCGCCTATTCGCGCGCCACCGCGGCGGACCTCCTCCTGCCGCTGCTCGTCGCGGGGTACCCCGCATCGCCCGCCACCGTCGCCCGGCTCGCCCACGGCGGCGTCCTCGACCGCTCGCAGCGCTTCCGCTTCCCGGCCTACGCACGCGACCTCGACGCCCCCGAGGGCTAGGCGGGCGGCGCGGGCGAGGTGCCGCCGCACACCTTTCCGGCGAGCGGCAGGGCGTGCCGACCGCGAGCGGGGCGCGACGGCCATGCGGTGTAGCATCGCCGTCATGACCGACCAGACCGCCGCCCAAGCGGCCGCCGCCCGAACCGCCGACCGCGCCGCCCGGCCCGCGGCGATGCAGTCGATCGAGGGCCTCACGGCGGCCTTCCGCAGGCACGGCTACATCGCGGAGCGGTCGCTGGCCACGACCGTGTTCCTCGCGCTCGAGCTGGGACGGCCGCTGCTGCTGGAAGGAGAGGCGGGCGTCGGCAAGACGGAGCTCGCGAAGGTGCTCGCGGCCAGCCTGGGCGCGCGGCTGATCCGGCTGCAGTGCTACGAGGGCCTCGACGTCAACACCGCGGTCTACGAGTGGAACTACCCGCGCCAGATGCTGGAGATCCGGCTGCTCGAGGCGCGCGGCGAGATCGCCAAGGCCAGCGCGCACGACATCTTCGGCCCCGAGTTCCTGCTCAAGCGCCCGCTGCTCCAGGCGCTGGAGGCCGCCGACGGCATCCCGCCCGTGCTGCTCATCGACGAGATCGACCGGGCCGACGAGGAGTTCGAGGCGTACCTGCTCGAGATCCTCTCGGACTTCCAGGTGACCGTGCCCGAGATCGGCACCATCCGCGCCCAGCAGGCGCCGCGCGTAGTGCTCACCTCCAACCGCACACGCGAGGTGCACGACGCGCTCAAGCGCCGCTGCCTCTACCACTGGATCGACTACCCGACGGCGCAGAAGGAGTTCGAGATCGTCTCGACCCGCGTGCCCGACGCGCCCGCGGCGCTCGCGCGCGACCTGGTCGCCTTCGTCCACCGGCTCCGGACCGCCGATCTCACCAAGGTTCCGGGCGTCGCCGAGACGCTCGACTGGGCGGCTGCGCTGCTGTCGCTCGGCGCCACCGAGCTCGACGGCGACACCGTGGACGAGACGCTGGGCGTGGTCCTCAAGTACGAGGAGGACATCCGCGCCGTCAAGGGGCCCAATGCGCGGCGGTACCTCGCGGAGGCCGCCGCGACCCAGGCCTGAGCTGGACGACCCACGATGCCTCGCTCACGGCAGCTTCGAGTCGGTGGCAAGCGCGGAGCAGCGGCCGGCGAGTCCCAGGCGACTCAGCCCGGCTGGCGAGTCTGACCCGGTCGACTCAGCCCGGACTCAAGCCGGCGTTCGGCGACAGACCGAGGCGCTGGCGCGGACCCGACCCGAGGCGCCAGTCGTGCGGCGGGATGTGCGTTTCCCGGGGTCGGCTAGTCTGTAGTCGTGACCGAGTCCCCGCTGCTCCTGGCCCCCACCGGTGAGCTCATCGACGGGCGCCGTCTGCTGGCGGAGGCCGTGGGCTTCGGGCGGGCGCTGCGGTCGGCCGGCCTGGCGGTGGACCTCGGCGCGGCGATGGACTTCGCTCGGGCCCTCAGCCTTGTCGACCTGGGCCGGCGCGACCAGGTCCACGACGCGGGCGAGGCCGTGTTCGTCCGGCGCCGCGACGACCGCGAGGTGTACGACCGCGTGTTCACCCAGTTCTGGCGCCGCCGCGGCCGGAAGCTCATGCCGGGCCGGCCGGAGCTGCCCGTGAACCCGGACGTCGACCGCGAGATCGAGGCGGAGCCCGGGGAGTCCGACGAGGCGGCGGAGGGACGGGAGGCTACCCTGGCCGAGGTCGCGCGAATGGGCGTGCAGGAGACGGTCGACGTCGAGGACGGGGCGCAGGTGGAGGGCGAGACCATCTCGCCCGACGCGTGGTCGAAGGGCGAGGTGCTGCGCCACCGAGACTTCGACCGGATGACCTCGGCCGAGCTCCGCGACGCCGAGCGCTTCGTGGACCTGCTCAAGCCGCGGCTTGAACGGCGCCGGACCCGACGCCACGAGCTCCACCCGCATGGCCGCCGGCTCGCTCCGCGCGCGATGTACCGGCGGAACCTCACCACAGGCGAGCTGACCGACTGGGTCTGGAGTCGCGCGGTCAAGGAGCCGCGGCAGCTCGTGGTCCTGTGCGACATCTCGGGCTCGATGGAGCGCCATTCGCGCCTGCTGCTGCGCTTCGTCCAGGCGCTCGCGCGCGAGAACGAGGTGCGCACCGAGTCGTTCGTGTTCGGCACGCGGCTCACCCGCGTCACGCGGCTGATGAAGGACCGCGACCGCGACCGCGCCCTCGCCCGGGTGGCCGACACGGTCACCGACTGGGCTGGCGGCACGCGAATCGGGGAGAGCTTCCGGCAGTTCAACCACAATTGGGCGCGCCGGACGCTCCGGACGAGCGGCGTCGTGATCGTGGTGTCCGACGGCTGGGACCGCGGCGACCCCTCGGTGGTGGCCGCGGAGACCGCGCGCCTGCGGCGCAACTGCCACCGCCTGGTGTGGCTCAACCCGCTGGCGTCGGCGCCCGGCTATCAGCCGCTCGCGGCGGGCATGAAGGCCGCCTTCCCGTACATCGACGACTTCCTGCCCGCTGGCACCCTGGCCTCCCTGGAGCGTCTGGGCGTGATCCTCGCCGGGACGTCGCTCGGGACTGCGCGGCGGGGGGCGGCCGTGACGCACGCCACCACGGTCGCGCCGTCGATGGGCCTCGAGGCGCCAGAGGCGTCGACGCCGCCGATCGTCGGCGGGACGCCGGTCGCGCGCGACCAGGCGCGGCCGCTGGGCAAGGGGAGGTAGCGCGGTGCGCGAGCTGCTCGAGCAGCTGGACGCCTGGACGGCCGAGGGCGTGGGCGTGGGTCGCGCGGTGGTCGTGCGCACGTTCGGCAGCGCCCCACGGCCGGAGGGCGGCGTCCTGCTCGTGACCGAGGACGGCAGGCTCGCGGGCTCGGTGTCGGGCGGCTGCGTGGAGGGGGCTGCCGCCGAGGAGATCGCCCGGGCGCTGCGCGACGGCCGCCAGCGGGTGATCCGCTACGGGATCAGCGACGAGCAGGCGTGGGACGTGGGCCTCGCCTGCGGCGGCACGATCGATGTGCTGGTGCAGCCGGCCGTTCCAGCGGGGGCGGTCGACGCGGCGCGCGAGACGGCCGCGGGCCGGTCAGGCGGCCGCGCGATCGTGACGCTGCTCCCGGCAGACGCCCCGCCGCCGACGTTCGGGGCGCACCAGCCCGGGCCCGGCGAAACGCCGCCGCCGCCGCTGGTGGTCCACGACGACGGGGCGCTCGAGGGCACGCTGGGCGATGCCGCCGCCGACAGGGCACTCGTCGAGGCGGCGCTGGACCTGCTGGTCCACGGAATCAGCCGGACGGTGGAGATCACCGGGCGCCAGGCGTTCGTGGAGGCGTACCCCGCGCGGCCGCGGCTGGTCGTCGTCGGCGCCGTCGAGGTCGCCCGCACGCTGGTCCGCCTGGCCAAGGAGCTCGGCTACGAGACGGTCGTCATCGACGGGCGGTCGGCGTTCGCCACCGACGCGCGGTTCCCCGACGTGGACCGTCTGGTCGTGGGCTGGCCGGACGAGGTCGCCGACGAGATCGGCCTCGGGCCCGCCGACGCGGTGGCGGTGCTGACCCACGATGTGAAGTTCGACGAGCCGGCGATCGTCGAGGCACTCCGCCGCGGCTGCCGATACGTGGGCGCGGTGGGCTCGCGCAAGACGCAGGCCGACCGGCGGGCGCGCCTGCTCGACGCGGGCGTGGCGGCGGCGCAGCTCGACCGCCTGCGCGGCCCCATCGGCCTCGACCTGGGCGGTCGCCTGCCGCCCGAGACCGCCCTGGCGATCTTGGCCGAGGTGGTGGCCGAGCGGCGGTCCGGCTCTGGCCGACCGATGCGCGACCTCGCCCGCGAGCGCGAGACCGCCCGGTGACCGCCGTCGCGGTCGTTCTCGCCGCCGGCGCGTCCACCCGCTTCGGCTCGCCGAAGCTGCTGGCCCCACTCGGCGGCCGGGCCGTGCTCCAGCACGTGCTCGACGCGATCGCCGCCGCGGGCCTCGCGGATGTGGTCGTGGTCCTGGGTGCCGAGGCCGCGTCGATCGAACCGGCCATGGCCTGGCGCGGCGAGCGGCGCGTCGTCAACCCCCGGCCCGAGGACGGCCTTTCGAGCTCCCTGCGGCTCGGCCTTGACGCCGCGGCCGAGGCGCCCGGAGCGGACGCGGTGCTGGTGGTCCTCGGCGACCAGCCGATGGTCCGCCCCGGCGTGATCCGCGCGCTGGTGGCCGTCGCCGACTCGCCAGGCGCCGCGGCCGCCCAGTTCGTCCGTCCGCGCTACGCCGCCGACGCGGCCCCAAACCCGGTGCTCGTCCGGCGGACCGCCTGGGCGCTGGCAGCGGGCCTCGAGGGCGACTGGGGCCTCGGGCCGCTGCTCGCAAACCGCCCCGAGCTCGTCGTCGAAGTCCCTGTCGAGGGCGCCAACCCCGATGTCGACACCCCCGCTGACCTGGCCGCCGCAGCGGCCGCCCGCGCTGAGGATCCGCGATGAACTCCGACGCACCCGCGCGCCCCGCCGACCTCGAGGCCGTCTGGTCCGAGCGCGTGCGCGCCAACCGCGAGCAGGCCGAGCGCCTCCGGGAGTCCACGACGTCGGACTTCTACGCTCCGGTGAGCTCGCTGTTCGTCGCCGACCCGCGCCGCACCGATGAGCCGGTGCTCGACGTCCTCCAGGCGATGGCCCGGCCCGACGCCATCTGGCTCGACATCGGCGCCGGCGCCGGCCGCTACGCGCTGCCGCTCGCGCTGCGGGTGCGCGAGGTGATCGCCGTCGAGCCCTCCGCTGGCATGCGCCGCGCGCTCCGGACCGGGATCGAGGAGCACGGCATCGGCAATGTCCGGGTGGTGCCGGGCGCCTGGCCGGAGGCCCTCGAGGACCTGGCTCCGCTGCCGGCAGCGGACGTCGCGTTCATCGCCCACGTGGGCTACGACATCGAGCGGATCGGACCCTTCCTCGACGCGATGGAGGCCGCCGCCGGCGAGCGCTGCGTGGCGGTCCTGACCGACCGCAGCCCGGGTGCCGTTGCCGATCCGTTCTGGCCCGTCGTCCATGGCGAGGAGCGCGTTCCGCTGCCCGCCCTGCCGGAACTCCTGGCGCTCCTCGAGGCGCGTGGGCGACGGGCCGAGGTGGTCCGCGTGGAGCGGTTGACGCGCTCGTTCGATTCGGTGGACGCCCTGGCGGCGTTCCTGCGGCGCCAGCTGTTCATCGCGGAGGGCGGCGAGAAGGACGTGCGCTTCCGGGCGACGATGCCCGACATGATCGTCCAGCGCGACGGCGCGTGGACCCTGGCCGAGGGCCCGGCCGGGTCCGTGGGCGTCGTCGCGTGGCCGGTGCCGGACCGCGGGGGCTGAGGAGAGACGACGCCCGGCCGAGGGCGGCGCGTGGGCATCGTCCGGACCTTCCGGCTGGCGAATGGCGCGGCCGCCGGCGGTCCCGATCGGCGCCCGCGTCGACCCTGGAGTCCCCGACCAGGCGCGTCACCTTGACCACGCCCTCGTCGCGGGGCTCGTGCCGGGCCGCGCGCAAGGCCGCGCCGCCGGGGGGTGGCCCCATCCATTCGCCGGGCGAGTGCTAGGCGGGCCGGGCGGCTGATGCCGCGCCATCCATTCGCCGGGCGGCTCGTATCGCCTGCCTGAGCGGCTCCCCGCGGTCAGACGTACGTCTACGACTCGCCCGGCGCATGTCTGGCACGAACTGCCGAGGCCGAGGGGCCGATGGCGCGAACTGCCGAGGGCCGCGGCTGCAGTCGCGGACTGACGCGGGGCTTGCGCCCCCGAGCCGCCCCCCGGCCTGCACGCGGTCCCCGGCCCGCCCCCGGGAGAGCCCGTGGCGGCGGATCGGGTGGCCCGTGCGGCGGGTGGCGGTGCCGCACGGGCCACCCGATTGACGGGCCAACGGCACCGGCCCATACTCCCCGCCTCAACGGGGCCGCATCCCCCCGCGGTCCTCCAGCGTGGTCGGCGGTCCCCGCCGACGGTCATGGCAGCGCCGAGCTCGTCCCCAGCTCCGGTGTGGCGAGCCCGGCATCCCTCGTGTCCCCTGCGATGGGAGGAAAGCCGCGCGATGATCCCCGCCAGCTTCGACTACGTCCGGCCCGGCACGCTCGAGGAGGCGCTCGCGATCCTGCGGGACCGCGAAGGCGAGGCGAAGGTCCTCGCGGGGGGCTACAGCCTGCTCCCGCTGATGAAGCTGCGGCTCGCGCAGCCCGCCCTGCTGGTGGACATCCAGGCGCTGGTCGGCCTCGACGGCGTGGCCCATGCCGACGGCTGGTGGCGGATCGGCGGCCGGACGACCCACCGCGCCATCCTGCTCCACGACGCACTGGGCGCCGACCACGGGGCGGTCCGCGACGCCGCCGGCGGCATCGGCGACCCGCAGGTGCGGAACTGGGGGACGATCGGCGGCTCCTGCGCCCACGCCGACCCGAGCTCCGACTGGCCGGCGGTGCTCCAGGCCCTGGGCGCCTCGTTCGTGTGCCACAGCGCGTCAGGTGAGCGCGTCGTGCCGGCACGCGGGTTCTTCATCGACGCGTTCCAGACCGCCATCGAGCCCGCGGAGGTCCTCACCGAGGTGCGCGTCCCGATCGCTCCTCCGCACTCGGGGAGCGCCTACGAGAAGCTGGAGCGCCGGGCGGGCGACTTCGCGACCGTGGGCGCCGCGGCCTCGCTGCAGCTCGGCGAGGACGGGCGGATCGCCGCGGCGGGCCTCGCGCTCACCGCGGTCGGCGACGCCCCGTTCGCGGCCGCTGATGCGGAGTCGGCGCTGGTGGGGGCGTCGCCGGGAGAGGCGGCCTTCGCCGCGGCCGGCCGAGCCGCGGCGGCGCAGTCGAGGCCGGCCGCGGACGGGCACGGCCCTGTCGACTACAAGCGGGCGATGGTCCGCGAGATCGCCGTCCGGGCCCTGCGCCGCGCCTTCGAGCGCGCCGCGTCCGCGTGAGGGAGCCCCGCCGATGACCACGACCCACGTCCGGCTGACCGTCAACGGCACCGTGCACGAGGCCGATGTCGAGCCGCGACTGCTGCTCGTCCACCTCCTGCGCGACGTGCTCGGCCTCACCGGCACCCACACCGGGTGCGACACCAGCAACTGCGGCGCCTGCACGGTGCACGTCAACGGCCGCAGCGCCAAGTCGTGCACGATGCTCGCCGTCCAGGCCGACGGCGCCACGGTGGCCACGATCGAGGGGATGGAGCAGGGCGGCAAGCTGCACCCGCTCCAGCAGGCGTTCTGGGACTGCCACGGCCTCCAATGCGGCTTCTGCACGCCGGGGATGATCATGCAGACCGCGTGGCTGCTCGAACAGAACCCCGACCCCACCGACGAGGAGGTGCGCGAGGGGATCGCCGGCAACCTCTGTCGGTGCACCGGCTACGTGAACATCGTGCGGTCGGTCAAGCAGGCCGCCGCGGAGCTCCGCGCGGCGTCCGCGTCGGCGCCGGCGACGGCGTAGCGCCGAGGAGACGACGATGACGACCGAGGCGCAGCCGCCCACGACCTCGCCCGAGGTGTCGGGCATGGGACACTCGATGAAGCGCCGCGAGGACCCGCGCTTCATCCGCGGCCAGGGGGAGTACATCGAGGACGTCACCCTGCCGGGCATGGTCTGGCTGGACATCGTCCGCAGCCCCTACGCCCACGCCAGGATCAAGTCCATCGACACGAGCGCCGCCCTCGCCATGCCGGGCGTGCTCGCGGTCATCACGGGCAGGGACCTCGAGGCAGCCAAGCTGCACTGGATGCCGACGCTCGCCGGCGACCAGCAGATGGTGCTGCCCGTGGACACCGTCATGTACCAGGCGCAGGAGGTGGCCGCGGTCATCGCCGAGACGCGCTACCAGGCGGCCGACGCGGTGGACGCGGTGGTCGTGGACTACGAGCCGCTGCCGGTGGTGGTGGACCCGTTCCGGGCGCTCGAGCCGGACGCGCCCGTCCTCCGGCCGGACCGCGGCCCGGACAAGGCGACGAATCGCATCTGGCACTGGGAATCGGGCGACCGCTCCGGCACCGACGCCGCGCTCGCGGCGGCCGACCGGGTGATCCCGATCGACGTGTACATCCCGCGGATCCACGTCTCGTCCATCGAGACCTGCGGCTGCATCGCCGACTGGGACCCGGTCCGCGGCCACCTCGACTTCCACGTCACCAGCCAGGCGCCGCACGTCTACCGGACCGTGATCAGCCTCGTGTCGGGCGTGCCGGAGTCGCAGATCCGGGTCAAGACGCACGACATCGGCGGCGGGTTCGGCGGCAAGGTGCCGGTCTACCCGGGCTACGTCTGCGCGATCGTGGCCAGCCTGACCCTCGGCCGGCCGGTGAAGTGGATCGAGGACCGCTCCGAGAACCTCCAGGCGGACTCGTTCGCCCGCGACTACCACGTCCACGCCGAGATGGGCCTCACGCCCGAGGGCCGGATCGCCGGGCTGCGCGTCAAGACGCTGGCCGACCACGGCTACACCGACGCCGCCGCCGACCCGTCGCGGTTCCCGGCCGGCCTGTTCAACGTGATCACCGGCTCGTACGACATGCCCGCCGCATTCGTGGAGGTGGACGCCGCCTACACGAACAAGCCGCCGGGCGGCGTGGCCTACCGGTGCTCGTTCCGGGTCACCGAGGCGGTGCACACGATCGAGCGACTGGTGGACGAGGCCGCCCGGGCGATCGGCGAGGACCCGGCCGACTTCCGCCTCAAGAACTTCATCCGCAAGGACCAGTTCCCGTACCAGACCCCGACCGGCTGGGAGTACGACTCGGGCGACTACCACACCGCGCTGCGCAAGGCGATGGACCTCATCGGCTACGAGGACCTGCGCCGCGAGCAGGCGGAGAGGCGCGCCCGGGGCGAGCTGATGGGGATCGGCATCAGCAGCTTCACCGAGATCGTCGGGGCGGGCCCGTCGCACACCTTCGACATCATCGGCATCAAGATGTTCGACTCGGCCGAGATCCGCGTCCACCCGACCGGCTCGGCGATCCTGCGCCTCGGCGTGCAGAGCCAGGGCCAGGGCCACGAGACGACGTTCGCCCAGATCGTCGCCGAGGAGCTGGGCATCCCGGCGTCGAAGGTGAAGGTGGAGGAGGGCGACACGGACACGGCGCCCTACGGCCTGGGCACCTACGCCTCGCGCTCCACGCCCACCGCGGGCGCTGCCACCGCCGTCGCGGCGCGCAAGATCCGCGAGAAGACGCGCCTCCTCGCGGCGCACCTGCTCGAGTGCTCGCCCGACGACCTCGAGTGGACGCCCGGCCAGTGGAGCGTCAAGGGCTCCCCTGACCGGGTCAAGACCATCGCCGAGCTCGCGTTCGCCGCCTATACCGACCACCCGCAGGGGATGGAGGCGGGGCTCGAGGCCGTCGACTACTACGACCCGCCCAACCTCACCTTCCCGTTCGGCAGCTACATCTGCGTCGTGGACATCGACAGGGGCACGGGCCAGGTGCGCGTGCGCCGCTTCGTCGCGGTGGACGACTGCGGCAACATCATCAACCCGATGATCGTGGACGGGCAGATCCACGGCGGGCTCACCATGGGCCTGGCCCCCGCGCTGTACGAGGAGATCCCGTACGACGACCAGGGCAACAACCTAGCGGGCACGTTCATGGACTACCTGCTGCCGACGGCGATGGAGACCCCCGCCTGGGAGACCGCGAAGACGATCACCCCCTCGCCGCACCACCCGCTGGGCGCGAAGGGGGTGGGGGAGTCGGCCACGGTGGGCGCCCCGCCGGCCATCGCGAACGCGGTGGTGGACGCGCTGGCCCACCTCGGCGTCACACACATCGACATCCCGATCACGCCGCACAAGGTGTGGCGGATCCTCCAGGAGAAGGGCGTGGCGCCGTGACCGGGCACGTCGCCCTGTCGCGGCGAATCGCGGCGCTCGAGGACTCGGGCGCCGTATTCGCCCTGGCCACCGTCGTCGCGGTGCAGCGGCCCACCTCGGCCAAGCCTGGCGCGCGGGGGATCATCCACCCGGGCGGCGCGATCGAGGGCTGGGTCGGCGGCAGCTGCGCCCAGCCCGTTGTCGTCCGCGAGGCGCTCCGCTCCCTCCAGGACGGCCAGCCCCGGCTGCTCCGGCTGTCGAGGGACGGCCCGGCCGAGGGCCGCCGCGCCGACGGCATCGTGGAGCTGGTCATGACGTGTCACTCGGGCGGCACGCTCGAGATCTACGTCGAGCCGCGGCTGCCGTCGCCGGCACTCTGGGTGGCGGGGACCACGCCGATCGCCCAGGCGCTCGCGTCGCTCGGCGCGGCGACGGGCTGGCGGGTGTCGGTGTTCGACCCGGTGGCGGACCCCGACGCGTTCCCGGGCGTCGAGCGGGTGGTCACCGAGGGCGGTCTGCGGGTGTTCGACCCCGAGGCCAGTCCGTACGCCGTCGTGGCGACGCAGGGGATCTGGGACGAGGAGGCGGTGGAGCGGCTCCTGCTCCGGGAGCGGGTGTCGTACGTGGGGCTGGTCGCCTCGCCCACGCGTGCGGCGGTGCTGCGCCAGTGGCTGGCCGACGCCGGCGTCCCGGCGGAGCGGATCGCCGCGCTTCGGGCGCCAACCGGACTCGACATCGGGGCGGAGACGCCGGAGGAGGTGGCGATCTCGATCCTCGCCGAGCTCACGTCGGTCCGCCGAGGCCGGGCGGCGTTCGTCGCGATGCCCGGCCCGGCGACGCTGGCGGGCGTCGCCGTCGAGGAGCCGCCGGCGCCCCGGCCCGCGCCGGGCGGCATCGTGCTCGTCGATCCGGTCTGCGGCATGTCGGTGGAGCGGGAGCGCGCGAGGCACCTCGCCGAGCACGACGGCGTCGTCTACGCCTTCTGCCGGATGGGCTGTCGGACCGCGTTCCTCCGTGAGCCGGAGCTCTACCTCGGCGCCGACGCGCCCGTCGTCAAGATGCCGTAGCCGTCCCGGAGGGGTCGATGCAGTTCAAGGGCACTGTCCAGATCGCCGCGCCCCGCGACCGGGTCTGGGCCTTCCTGATGGATCCGAACCGGGTTGGCGCCTGCGGCCCGGGCGTGGAGTCGATCGAGCTGCTCGATGCAGACCACTTCAAGGCCAAGGCCAAGGTGGGGGTCGGGTTCATCGCCGCCCGGTTCACGGTTGACATGTCGATCGCCGAGCGCGCCGAGCCCGACCGCGCCCGGATCAAGGCGCACGGCCAGGCGCCGGGCTCGGCGGTGGACGCGACGGCGGACATGGCGCTGTCGGGGCCGCCTGAGGGCCCGACCACAATGGCCTGGTCGGCGGACGTGGCCATCGCGGGCACGCTGGCGTCGGTCGGGGCGAGGATGATCGAGGGCACGGCCAACAAGATGATCGGCCAGACCTTCGACTGCATCCGCGCCAAGATCGAGGCAGGGTGACCCTCGACGCGGCCGCCTGGGCCGGCGGCTATCCGTCGCGCGAGACGGTCCAGTGCGAGGTCTGGTCCAGGGCCTCCCGGACCGTGCGGGCCACCTCGACGGTGGCCTTCGGGTAGCCCGCCTCGCGGAGCAGCTGCTGCACGTGCGCGCCCGCCTTCGGCCCGTCGTCGAAGCCCTCGTGCGCGGTCGCGTCGCGCGCGTCCTCGAAGGCGCGGACGAACGCCGGGTCGTCCCAGGGGGTGATCTTCGCCCTGATGTGGGTCATGGCCGTCATCTCGACCACCTCCACAGTGCAGTGTGCCCGCGCAGCCGATCGCGGGCGAGGGCCGGAAGCCCTCCGATCGTCACGAAGCCGTTGCACCTGCGCGCCGGGCGCCCGCACCTGCCAGACTTGGGGCATGGAGCGCCTCCACGCCGTCATCGGCCCACTGAACACCAACGTGTACGTCCTTGCTGACGAGCGGAGCCGCGAGGCGATCGCCATCGACACGGCCACGCCCTGTCTGCCGTGGATCTCGGACGCGCTCGACGCGCGGGGCTGGACCCTGCGGCTCATCGTCAGCACGCACGGCCACTGGGACCACGTGGGCGAGAACAAGGCGGTGGCCGAGCACACGGGCGCCCAGATCGCGATCCACCCGGCCGACAGCCACTACCTGCTCGATCCGCACCCGCTGTTCGCGCCGTTCGACATCATCCCGTCGGTACCGGCCGTGGAGCTGGCCGAGGCCGGCGAGGTCCGATTCGGCAGCGTGCGCCTGCAGATCCTGCACACGCCAGGGCACACGGCAGGCTCCGTCTGCCTGCTCCACCGGGACGAGGGCCTGCTGTTCTCGGGCGACACGCTGTTCCCCGGCGGCTGGGGTCGGGTCGACCTGCCCAACGGGTCGCCTGAACAGATGGCCGAGTCCATCGCGCGGCTGGCCGGGCTCGACGACGCGCTGCGCGTGCTGCCCGGGCACGGGGCCGCGACCACGATCGGGAAGGAGCGGCCGTGGATGGACCTCGTGCAGCGCGAGGGCCGGCTGCCGTTCTGACGGCCAGGCCGCCTCGGCCCGACCGCCCGGCGCCCGCCCGCAAGCGCCGCGCCCTCATCGAGGCGTCGCGCCGAGTCGCGTCAGACTCGCCGCGAGGTCCTGCCACGCACGGCGGACGGCGCACTGACCTGGTTGGACGCGTCGGCCGTGCGGGGCAATCGCCGGAGTGAGTCCGACATGACTCGCCCGCGTCACTCGCCCGCGTGCGCCGGGCGCAGGCTGGAGACCGGCAGCGGTCAGCGGCGGTACGTCGCCGTGAGCGTTGTCCGGCCCAGGACGTGCGCCCTCGCGAGCGCGGCCCGGACCGCCGACGCGCGCGGCGACCCGCTGAGGCCCAGCGGCGCGGCGAGCGCGTACAGCGTGAACACGTAGTGGTGCGTCCCCGACGGCGGGCACGGGCCCCCGTACCCGACCCGGCCGAAGTCGTTGGTGCCCTGCGCCAGGTGCGACGCGGCGGCGCCGGCACCCTCTGCGAGCGCGGTGGCGGTCGGATCGATCGCGTAGGCGATCCAGTGCGCGAAGCCGTGCGCGTCAGGGTCGTCGACGAGCAGCACGAGCGACCTGGTACCCGCGGGGGTGCCGGTCCAGGTCATCCCCGGCGAGAGGTCCCTGCCGTCACAGGTGAACCGGGCGGGGATCGCGCCGCCCGCGGAGAACGCCGCGGACGTCAGCGCGAACCGCGGCGTCGGGGCAGGGCTGCCGGTCGGGGTATCGGGTGTCATGGCGGGCACCTCCGTCGGGGGTTCGCTTGCGCCTCCAGGTGTCGGCGGCAGGGTCAGCGTCGCGCCGGCCGCCGCCGGCGTCGCGAGGGGCGCGGAGGCGGTCCCCCAGGCGATCGGGCTGAGCGACGGGGTCGCCCCGCAGCCGACGGCGAGGAGCGCGGCGAGGAGCGCGGCGGGGAGCACGACGAGGACCGGGCGGCGGATCATGCGCCCATCGTCTCGCGATCGCCGCCGGTCCGCCAGCCCGGCGGCGCTGGCGCGTCCACCGGCCGCCCGTAGACTTTCCATCCCTTGGCGACGGTGAAGCCCAGCCCCTCGTAGAGCTTGACGGCGCCGGTCGGGTTCGACCCGTCCACGCCCAGCCACGCCTCCACCGCGCCCTCGCGCCGGAGGACGCGGAACGACTCGGCGCACAACGCCTTCGCGAGGCCCCGGCCCCGCCACGCCCGCCGAACCGAGACCCGGTCAAGCCAGCCGCGGGCGACGCCCAGCTGCTCGTTCTCATCCCGGAAGATCGCGTTCATCACTACGCCCGCCACCTGGTCGCCGTCCCAGGCCACGCACCACAGCCACGGGCTCATGTCCGGGCCGTAGCACATCTCGCGGAAGTCCTCCTCGGTGGCCGGCCGGTGGCCCCAGTGGTCGAGGAACGCCTCCTCGTTGGCCTCCCAGACGGCGCGGTAGTCCGCCTCCACCGCCGGGCGCAGCTCGAGCCCCTCCGGCAGGTGGTGCTCCGGCAGCTCACCTGTCAGCGGCCGTCGCATCTCGTACCCGAAGCGGATCGGCACGAAGCCCTCGGCGGCGAGCATTGCCCTGAGGCCCGTCTCCGAGTCGAGGGCGTAGCCGCGCATCTCTCGGGGCAGCGGCCGCTGGTCTGCGCCCATCCGCGCCACCGCCAAGTCGCGGGCTCGGTGCAGGAGCTCGGTGCCGATGCCGCGCCGACGGTGCTCGGGACGGACGGCGCCGATGAGCTCGGCCACGAGCGCGCCGTTGCGCTCCACCACCTGGCCGATGCCGTAGCCGACCGGGTCGCCGCCCACCTCGGCGACCACCATGTCGCGGGGCGGAACCACCGTCGCGAACTCGGACGCCAGGCTTGCGCCGGTCCGGACCTCGTCTGCCCCGTCCGCCCGCCGGGCCGCGTTGACGATCGAGGCGATCGCCGCCCAGTCGGCCTCGGCTCCGGGACGGAAGTCAACCCGCTCGGTCATGCCTGCTCCTCCGGTGCCCGCCATCGGGCCGGCCGCCGTCCCGCTCGCGGGCTCATCGGTCGCTCCCGTACTTTCGGGCCACATGGTCGCGCGACGCTGCGCTGATGGCCTTCCACTTGCGACGGTCGGCCTCGCGGAGCAGCCGGTCGGTCTGGCGTGCCGCGTGGGCCGCCTCGCGCTCGAGCTTGCGGTGCGAAGCCATCCGCTCCGGCGCGAGCCGGCCCTCCTCGAGGGCTGCGCGCACGGCGCATCCCGGCTCGCCCTGGTGCCGGCAGTCGGCGAAGCGACACGCCGCGGCGAGGTCGGCCACGTCGGCGAACGCGGGGGCGAGCCCGTCGCCGGCACCGGTCACGCCGAGCGAGCGGATGCCGGGCGTGTCGATCAGCAGCCCACCGCCGGGCAGGCGGTGCAGCTCCCGGTGGGTGGTCGTGTGGCGGCCACGGGCGTCAACCGCGCGCACGGCGCTCGTCTTCGCCCGCTCCTCCCCCAGCAAGGCGTTGAGCAGCGTGGACTTGCCCGCGCCCGACGAGCCCAGCACGACGGCCGTCCGGCCGGGCACCAGGTAGTCGCGGGCAAGCTCGGCGACGCCCGGGCCCTCCCGTGCCGAGACCAGGCGCACGTCCACCCCGGGTGCCACCGACTGGGCGGCCGCCCGCGCAGCGTGGGGGTCGGTGGCGGCGTCCGCCTTGTTGAGCAGGATGACCGGCGTGGCCCCGCCGCTCCACGCGACGGCCAGGTACCGTTCGAGGCGGCGCAGGTTGAAGTCGCCGTCGAGGCCCGTGACGACCAATGCCAGGTCCACGTTGGCGGCCAGGACCTGCTCGGAACTCAGCGCCCCGTCGTCCGAGGCGCGGCGGAAGGCCGTCCGGCGGGGGAGCACCGCGGAGATGACGGCAGGGCCGGCCACCGCCGCCTCGGCCTCGGCAGCCACCCAGTCGCCCACGGCCGGCAGGTCGGCCGGCCGGACGGCGTCGTGCCTGAGACGACCGGCGAGTACGGCGTCGCGGTCGCCGTCGTCAAGGGCGAGGATCCAGGCACCGCGGTGCGCGGCGACCACTCGGGCCGGCCGGCGGCGCCCGCCCGAGAACGGGGCGAAGCCGACAGCCCAGCGGGCGTCCCAGCCGAGGCCGTCGGGGACGGACAGCGGGGCTGGGACGATGTCGAGGTCAGGCTCGAACCCATCCATGGTCAGCCCACCCGCTTGAGCTTTCCGGTGCGCTTGGCGTAGCGCTCGGCACGGCCGAATGCCCGCAGGCCCAGCGGGATGAGCACGATGCCCATGGCCACCAGCGGCAGGACGTCGCCCCACAGTGCTGTGATCGACGACCCGTCGAGCAGGCCGGCCCGCACGCCCGAGAGGACGTAGGTTGCGGGGGAGAGGTGCGAGAGCACCTGCATCCAGCCCGGCAGCACGCTCACGGGGTAGTACACGCCCGACACCAGCAGCAGGCACGACTGGAGCACGAACGTCATCTGGGCGCCGCGCTCCACGTAGAGAAGCGGCAGGATCGCGGCCATCATCCCGATGCCCACGAAGCTGAACGAGCCCAGCAGCACGAAGGCGGCGGCCGTGACCAGGTTCATCGACTCAGGCCGGAGCTGCGGGAAGAACACCAGCAGCACCACCAGCATGGCCGCCGTGTGGATGAGGCCGTACGCCATCGCGTACAGGCATGAGCCCAGCAGCTGGGTCCAACGGCGGACCGGGGCCATGAACGTGTACTCGAGCGTCCCCTCCCAGCGCTCGACGGCAATCGTCTCGGCGATCCAGCTGAACACCACCGAGAGGTAGTTCCAGAAGACCGCGCCGACGATGAGCGTGAGCAGCAGGCGGTCGTCACCCGCCGCGGCGCCGATCAGGCTGATCGAGAGCGCGCCGGCGACGGAGTAGACGAGGAACGCCAGCTCCCACCCCCAGTATCGGCGGGTGAGGAAGAAGTTGCGTTCGACGAAGGCGTACGACGCCTTCAGCTCGGACGTGATGAGGGCCAACGGAGCGTTCCTTTCAGGGGTTGGCTTGCCGGGCCGGATCGACCCGGCCCGGCAAGCGGCGCGACGGGATGGTCATCTCGTCACGCGAAGGGGGAGGCGTCACGGAGCGCGTCGTTCATCGCGTCCCCGCCCACCTTCCGGCCGAACCGGATGATCGACTCGCCGACGCGGTGGCGGATCGGGTGTTGCGGGGCCTTGGCCTGGCGCTCGCGCTCGGCCTCGGCTCGGCAGCGCGATTGGCGCCCCTTGATCTCGGCGTAGCGGTACTCGATGGAGAACATGGCAGGGGCGAGATCG
>JAKAMV010000793.1 GCA_021812735.1 Chloroflexota bacterium
CGCTCGCGAGCGAGGGACGAGCGGTGGTGACCAACGATTTCGACCTCGCCGGGCCCGAGCGTGTCCTCGTCGTCACCGGCCCGAACCAGGGTGGCAAGACGACCTTCGCGCGCGCGATCGGGCAGCTGTTCCACCTCGCCAGCATCGGCTGCCCGGTCCCCGGCACGTCCGCCAGGCTCCCGCTCGTGGACCGGATCCTCGTCCACTTCGAGCGCGAGGAGGACCTGGGCAACCTGACCGGCAAACTCGAGGACGACCTCCGCAGGATGCACCGGATCGTCGAGCTCGCGACGCCCGGCAGCCTCGTGATCATGAACGAGAGCTTCGGATCCACGACGCTGAGCGACGCACTGGTCCTCAATCGAGGGGTCCTGCGGCAGATCGTCGAGCGCCGCCCGATCTGCGTTGCGGTCACCTTCCTCGACGAGCTGTCGGCACTCTCGGAGGCGACGGTCAGCATGGTCGCCACGGTCGATCCCGACGACCCGGCGGTGCGGACCTTCAGGATCGTCAGGAGGCCCGCCGACGGGCTCGCCCACGCCTGGGCGATCGCAGCCAAGCACGGGCTGACCTTCGACCGGGTTTTGGAGCGGGTGGCGCGATGAACGTGTTCCTGATGCACCCCGATCGCGACCTCGCCATCACCGCGGAACCGCAGCCGACCCACATCTCGGAGATCCCGAGGCTCCTCCGGGATCCGGTCGAGGCGCTCCGCGCCCAGCTCACCCCAACCCAGAAGGCCCTGGTCCAGGATCTCGACGTGGAGACCCTCGTGGGGTCCATGGCGGCTGGCGACACCTTCCTGTTCCGGGCCGGCTGGCACGCCATGCTCACCGGTCTCGAGGATTGCGAGACGATCCGCTATCGCCAGCGGGTGCTCGCCGATTGCATCGGGCAGCCGGCGGTCGCCCGCGAGATCTACGGCATCGCAGTGGCCGCGATCGAGGGCGAGCGCCGCGACTGGCTCACGCGGAACAGCACCCACGCCGAGACGTCGCTGCACCGGTCCGTCACGGTGCTCGGGCTGTTCCTCGGGCACTTGCGCCAGCTGCGCCGCATCGCCGACGAGCAGCGGACATCGTTCCACTCCGCCGGCCTCACGCGATTCCTCGACATGCTAGCTGCCCAACTGGACGACGCCGGGCTCGCGGCCATGGAGGATCACCTGGATCGGCTGCGCCTGAAGGGCGGGCTCCGGCTGCGGGCACGCCTCGGCGCCCTCCATCCGGACACGACGTACACCCTGTGCCGCCCGCGCGCGGCGACGCAGTCATGGCTCGAGCGTCTGGGCCTCGGCGGACAATCCGCCTTCACCTACGAGGTGTCGGCACTCGACCGACACGGGCTCGAGGCCCTGGGCGAGATCAAGGAGCGGGGCATCGCCCATGCCGCGGACGCCCTCGAGGAGGCGGTCGACCACCTCCTCGCGTTCTTCGTGCAGCTCCGCGCCGAGCTCGGCTTCTACGTCAGCTGCCTGAATCTGCATGAGGAACTCGTACAGCGGAACGTCCCGATCTGCTTCCCGGACCCAGAGCCGACGGGAAGGACCTTCTCCGCGGAGGGGCTGTACGAGCCGGCTCTGAGCCTCCGCAGCCCCGAGCCCGTCGTCGGCAACGACCTCGCCGCTGACGGCGCCCTCCTCGTGGTGGTCACGGGCGCGAACGGCGGCGGGAAGTCGACGTTCCTGCGGAGCGTCGGCCTCGCCCAGCTCATGATGCAGTGCGGCATGTTCGTCGCCGCCAAGTCCTTCCGGGCTGACGTCCGAACCGGTGTCTTCACGCACTTCAAGGGCGAGGAGGCGACCACTTTGAAGAGCGGGAAGCTCGACGAGGAGCTGGGCCGGATGAGCGCGATCGTGGATCGCCTCACGCCGGACAGCCTCGTGCTCCTCAACGAATCCTTCGCGTCGACCAACGAGCGGGAGGGCTCCGAGATCGCCCGGCAGATTGTGCGGGCCTTCCTGCAGCTCGGGGTCAAGGTCTGCTACGTGACCCACATGCACGACCTCGCCGCCGGGTTCGCCCGTGAGGCGCCCCCTGAGGCGCGGTTCCTCCGGGCCGAGCGGCTGCCAGACGGCCGGCGAACGTTCCGCGTGGTCGACGGAGAGCCCCAGGCGACCAGCCATGGCGAGGACGTATACAGGCGGGTATTCGGCGCCGCCCCGGACCAGTCGCAGCCGGCGGGAGGCGCCGGCCTTGGCTGAGCACCAGCCCGACCTCGATCCGTACGCGACGCTCGGAGTCGGCAGCAGGGCCTCGGCGATCGAGATCCAGCACGCCTACCGGTCGTTGATCCGCCTTGTGCACCCGGACCTGTCGGCCGACCCGGCATCAGCCGAGCGCGCCAAGCGGCTGAACGTCGCGAGGGACCAGCTCCTTGATCCTCGCCGGCCGCATCCCGGCCGCGGCGCAGTTGGCACCGGTCGGGCCGCCGCCTCGCACCCGCCAGACCGGAGATCCCCGGCTGGCGACGGATCGTGGGAACGTAGTCGCGAACGCGGCGCCCTCGACGTCTTCGTCGCAGTATGTGCCAACGTGAGCGAGCGCGACGTCCGCCATCTCCTCGCCGCCCGGGGTCGGACGTGCGAGGCGGGAACGGAGGCCATGCTCCGCGCCGTGGAGCTGGCCCAAGAACGCGGGCGTGCGACCTTCGCCGCGGCCGCGGCCGCCGAGGCGGTCGAGGCCGTGCGCTCCCGGCTGCGCGTGAGCGCGGGTCTGGCCGAAGTCCTGGCGTGGACGGCATTCGGTCTTGCGATCGCCGACGTCGCGCCGGCCGACGCCGCGGTCCTGCTCACGCCTTGGCGAGAGGCCCTGGACAGACGGGATTCGCCGCTGCGCGCCAAGGAGGTCGTCGGGCGCGCTCGCAAGGCGGCAAGAGCGGTCACGATCGCCCTCATGCTCACGATCGAGCTCGGGCTCGCCTTGGCTGGTGTCGCGGCGCTCATCCGATTGGCGGTCGGCTCGTGAGGACCTGGCCCTATGGCAGCATCAGTTGCGTTGGGTCCTTCCCGCCTGACTCCTGATGCAGCCGCCTCCAGCGCTCTCCCTCGCACTTCTCGCCGCCGATCGGCACTCGTTGCACTCGCCCGGCGGTCGTGATGGGTCGCCCGAGGACCGTCTCGCGACAGCAAGGCAGGCACGCCTACAATGCGCACAGGCGATGAAGCTCGCCCGTCGACAGACGACCTGCGGTCGGTGCCGCTGATGGCTTCTGCACCACGAGTGGATTGCGGAGGTCGTCGCCATGACCGCGGACATGCCCCTCTCCGAAGACATCGAAGGTACGGAGGCTGCGGACGACCACGCTCCGCGTGCCGCCACTAGGGCGCGGGCGGTGCGGGTCTTCCACGAGTCGGCAGGGGCCGTGGTCGTGGACGGGGGCCGGGTCGTGCTCCTGCGTCGCGGGCGCGAGTGGGTGCTCCCCAAGGGCCATCTCGAGGCCGGCGAGACGCCGGAGGCCGCCGCCCGCAGGGAGGTCCGAGAGGAGACCGGCCTCGAGGTCCGCATCGTCGAGTCGCTCGGCGCGACGCGCTACGGCTTCGATGGCGCCGACGCGACGGGACACCGCAAGCGGGTGGACTGGTTCCTGGCCGTCCCGACCGGCGGGGCCCTGCGCCCTGAGCCGCCCTTCGACGCCGCGGAGCTCTTGGACCGCTATGAGGCGAGCGCAGCCATGACCCACGACGACGAGCGCCTCTTGGTCGAGCGCGCGCTCGGCCGCGCACATGAGGGCCGGCTCCGCCGACTGCGCCTCCCGCGATCCGGTCCGCAGGCGTCCCGGGATGACTCCTACCCGAGCGTCGTCGAGCTCGTCGTCGAGATCCCGCGGGGCAGCAGGAACAAGTACGAGTGGGACGAGCGCGCGGGCGTGATCCGGCTCGACCGCGTCCTCTCGCCTTCGGTCTTCTACAACTTCGACTACGCCTTCGTGGACGGCACCCGGGCCGGCGACGGCGACCACACCGACGCCCTGCTGCTGGTCGCCGAGCCCGTCTTCCCCGGGTGCCACGTGTTCGCGCGCCCGATCGGCGGCCTGGAGATGAGCGACGAGCACGGGTTCGACTTCAAGGTGCTCTGCGTGGCGATCGGCGACCCGCTGTACGAGCACGTGGTGGGTCTCGACCAGATCGAGCCCCACCGGCTTCGCGAGATCGAGAACTTCTTCGCCACCTACAAGCTCCTCGAGAACAAGGAGGTCGATATCGTCGGTTGGCGCGACCGGCCACGGGCCGAGGAGGTGCTCCTGGCCGACAGGGAGCGGTTCAGCCGCGAGCGATAGCGGCCGACTCGGTGTCGCTGTCGCGACCGGGATCGAGCCGACCCGCCCGTGATCGACGCGGCAGTCGCGACTGGGGACTTCCAGTTCCGGGCCCGGGGCTGCGTCCGGACCCACGAGCTCGCGGGCAGGTCGAGGCCGCCGTCGTCGTGACCAACGATCTGT
>JAKAMV010000794.1 GCA_021812735.1 Chloroflexota bacterium
TCCTCTTCTTCCAGCCGTGAGCGGGACCGACCCTCGACCTCGGCTCGCGTCAGAGATCGTGCGCTGGCGCGTGCCGAGGGCGAGCGGGGGTCGCCCGAGGGCGACCCCCGATGCTCGTGCTAGTCGCTTACTGGATCTTGTTGGCCTGGTTCATCAGCTTGCACGCGTTGGCCACGGTGGCCACCGGGTCGGCAGCCTTCTCGACAACCGCGTTGACCGCGTCGCCGAACGGCGTCCAGTAGTTGCCGAACGCAGCGCTCTGCGGGCGCGGGAGCCCGTCAGCCGCCGCGCTCGCGAAGCCCTTGACGATATCGCTCGAGATGGTCACGCCGGGGGCCGCCGGGACGTGGCCGGCGCCGTCGGTCATGATCTGCTCGCTGGACGTGCCGACGAGCGCGAGCGCGAGCTTGACGGCAAGGTCGATGTTCTTCCCGTTGGGGTTGATATACCAGCCGTCGGTTCCCGTGAGGGGGTCGGCCTTGCCGCCGGGGCCGGAGGGCATCGGGGCGACGGCGAGCTTGTCGCCGAGGGCCTTGGTGAAGTCAGCGGTCTGCCACGGGCCGTCGATGACGGCGTCCAGCTTGCCGGTCTGGAAGTCCTGCTTGAGGTTGTCGCCGTTGGTGTAGTACTTCGCGCCGGCCGCCTTGAGGTCCTGGAAGTACTTGAAGGCGTCGGAGAAGCCGTTGCCCTGGTCGGCGATGCACTTGCCGGAGTCGTCCATCAGCTTGCCGCCGAAGGCGCCCGTGAAGCCGAACATGTGGTATGCGTTCTGGTTGAGGCCGAGCTTGAGGCCGCCCTTGACGGCGGTGAGCAGGTCGGCGGTCGTCGCGGGGACCGTGGTCACCTTGGACTTGTCGTACCACAGGGCGACGGCCTTGAGGGACTCGGGGACCATGTAGAACTTGCCATCGACCTGCGAGCCGGCAACCGCCACGGGGCTGAAGCCGTCGAGCTTGCCCTGGAGGGCGCTCGTGAGGTCGGCGAGGACGCCCGAGCGGGCCTCGGAGCCGAGGTTGTCGTTCGGGGCGATGAACATGTCGGCCGAGATGCCACCAGCGGCGACGTCGGTCTCCCACTTCTTGAACAGCTGGTCGAATGGCTGCTCAGCGACATTGACCGTCAGGCCCGGGTTGGCGGCCTTGACCGCGTCGAGGGCGTTGAGGAACGCGGTGCCCTCACCGCCGCCGGAGCCGTACGAGTGCCAGAGTGTGATGGTGCCCGAGAGGCCGCCGGACGCCGCGGCCGAGGACGAGGCGTCGGGGGCTGCGGAGCTGGCCGCCGGGGCGGCTGAGCTGGCGGCCGGTGCCGCCGCTGACGCGGAGGGGCTCGCGGTGGTGCCGCCGCACGCGGCCGCGACAATCGCCACCACGCCGGCGAGCGACGCGACTCGTGAGTTGATCTTCACTGGGTTCTACTCCTCCATGTATGCCTGACCAGCCACGTTACCGGCTCCTTGCCGGCGCTCGGGTTGGCCTGGATCCGTTGTTCGGTCGCCAATACGGCGTCCGACATGCCACGACCTTGGGGTTGCAGCAGCCGGCGGGCGCATGGCCCGCTCGCCGCCGATCGACGTGTCAGCCTCGGACCCGGTCCACCTCCTGCCGCCTGCGCGGCGCCGGCCCGGTCGATGCCCGGACGATGAGCCGGGTCTCGAGGCGGAGCTGCTGGGGGTCGTGGTCGCGTCGTTGGACGACGGACAGCAGGAGGCGCACCGCGCTCTCGCCCTTGCGGCGGATCGGCTGGTGCACCGTGGTCAGGGGAGGGTTCACGTGCTGGCTCACGTCGATGTCGTCATAGCCGACGACGGAGACGTCCTCGGGCACCCGGAGGCCGAGCTCGCGCGCGGCCCGCAGGACGCCGATGGCCATCGCATCCGACATGACCAGCACCCCGGTCGGGCGCAGACCGCTGCCCCACGCGCGGTGGAGGGCCACGAGGCCGCCCTCGATGCTGGCCGGCTCCACCACGACCGAGGACGGGTCAAGCTTGATCCCCTTGGCCGCGAGGCCGGTCTGGTAGCCGCGGAGGCGGCGCCCCATGACGCCCTCGGGATCGAGCTCCAGGGCTGGTGCCGGCGGCTCGACGCCGATGATCAGGATGTCGCGGTGGCCCAGCGAGACCAGGTGCTCGGCGGCGGCTCGCGCGCCGCCCTCGTCGTCGATCACCACGCCGGGCTGGTCCGGGAGTGCGCTCGAGTCCACCATGACCAGCGGCACGCCGGCGGCCCGGATCTGCTCCACCTCGGGGTGGCCCGCGGACAGGCCCACGACCACCACCCCGTCCACCGTGGCGTGGTCCATGGCGCGCGACAGTGAGCCGTGCAGCGGGCTGATGAAGTGGAGCGCGTACCCCTCCTGCTCGGCGGCCAGGGCGACGCCCTCGCTGAACGCGCCGAAGAACGGGTTGGAGAAGATGACCGACAGCGCCTGCGGCGTCAGCACGCCGATCGTGTGGGTCTGGCGCTGGGAGAGCATCCGCGCCACCGGGTGCGGCCGGTAGCCGAGCGAATCCGCGACCTCGCGAATCCGGCTGGCCGTCTCCGGCGCGAGCCGATCGGGGCTGTTGAACGCGAACGACACGGCGGTCTTCGAGACGCCCGCCTCGCGAGCGACATCGGCAATCCTCGGCCGGCGCGGCGTCCGCTCCTCCACGCTCTCCTCGCTACCACGATCACCCAGCGCGATCCCTTGCGCCAGCGGCCCACCAGCCGCGAACGCGAGCGACCTCACCGGAGCGTGATTTCACAAACCGGTTTACAAAACCGGTTTAGCAAACCGGTTTAGGGGAGATTAGTAAACGCGCAGGCAGGTGTCAAGGGACTTGTCCACAGCGCTCGCATCAGCGGCGCCGCGTCATCCAGCGCCAGACGCTGCACGACGCGTCCCGCTCAACGCCGAGGGCTGGCATGATCGCGCCATGCTCCGCGACTTCCTCGCGATGCCGGCCGGCGTCCGTGTCTTCCTCGGCTATGCGTTCCTCATCCTGGCGATCATCGGCATCTCGCTTCGGGCGGTGATCGACCAGGCCGTCAACGCCTCCGTGTCGCCGCTCGGCGTGGTGGTCATGTGCCTGCTCGCCTTCACGATTTTCACCACGACGCTCGTCCTCCAACGCAAGGAGGCGTCGCTCGTGATGGCCCGCCTGCTCTCGACCCTGACCCTGCCCGCCATCGTCCTCGGGCTGCTGGGCGCCCAGCCGCTGTTCGCCCTGTTCGCGACCGTGCTCGCCATCGCGCTGTTCTGGGGCCTCAGCCGCCCCTCGGTTCGCGACTGGCTCAACGAGCCCTGACCGGGCGCCTCCCTCGCGCCAGCCGCGGCGGGCACAGCGCGCGGACGCTGCAGGCCGGCCGCGCTACGCTTCGGGGGACGGCACCGGTCCCCTGGGCCGGCGCGATCCGCTGGCGCGATCCGTCCCCCGCGCCCCGCACCCGCACGGAGCACCAACGCGTGAGCGACCGCAATCGACGGCCCGCGTCCGGCCACCAACCAGCCCGCCAGTCACGAGGCCAGAAGCCCCCCGGCGCGCCGGGCGCAGCCGCGTCCGGCAACGGCGTCGCGTCGGGGAAGGACGGCGCCGAACCCTCAGCCGCGGGCGCGGGCAGGCCGGCATCGCACGGCCCGTCGGGCACGACCCGTGCCGGGCGCCGGGAGACCCAGCGCCATCGCCCGCCGCAGCCCGCGACGCCCACGCTGATCGACCGGCTCCGCAAGCCGTTACTGGTCGTCTTCGTCGTGGTGGTCATCTCGGCCGTCGGCCTCGTGGTCGCCACGCAGACGGCCGCACCGGCGTACTCCTGCACAGCGATCGACAGCGTCCAGTCGCCAGCGCCGGGCGAGCTCGGTCAGGTGCAGCCCGACCAGGGCAGTGAGCACGTTGCGCGCTCGGAGAAGGTGCGGTACGCGACCTGCCCACCGGCGTCGGGCAAGCACATCAACGATCCGAACGATGGCCCCATTCAGCCCAAGGTCTACGGCCCCAACGATCAGGCGCTCCCCGAGGGCTGGATCCACAACCTCGAGCACGGCGGGCTGGTCCTGCTCTACTCCTGCGACAAGGGCGACTGCGACACGACCTCTCTCGCCGCCCTGCAGACGTTCTACGACCAGTTCCCCAAGAGTGCCGTCTGCGGCCTCCCGCCGGGTGACGTGAGCCCGGTGATCGCGCGGTTCGACCAGATGCCCACCCGATACGCGGCCTTGGTCTGGGACCGGGCCCTGTACCTCGACCGTCTGGACACCCAGGCCATCGACCAGTTCTTCCTGCGGTATGCCGAGCGGGTGTCGAGCGACGGCAAGCTGATCGCCCCGCCCGAGCCGCAGTGTTCCGCGCCGTCCGCGCCCCCGACGGCATCGTCATCGCCCGCGCCCAGCGCGTCGGGCAGCTGAGGAGTCGCCATGCGGCTGTACGCGCACGCCGACCGGGTGG
>JAKAMV010000795.1 GCA_021812735.1 Chloroflexota bacterium
CGTTCCCGGCGACCGGCCAGAAGGTGAACCTGACGCCAGCCACGGGCACGGTCGTCTTCACGAGCAACGACACGATCGACCCGGTCACGATCCCGGCCGGCACGACCGTTGGGACGAGCGGGGGGGTCCAGTTTCTCACTTCGAGCACCGTGGTCACCCCGCGCGCCACCGTGAGCGGGACGACCATCACGCCGGGGCGGGCGAGCACGCCGGTGACGGCCGTGGCGCCAGGCCCGGCCGGCAACGTGCCTGCCCACGCCATCGGTGTGGTGCCGACCCGGCTGCAGGCGTTCCAGGTCTCGGTGGACAACCCAGCCGCGACGAGCGGCGGCACACGCACCGTGACGAAGATCGTGAGCCAGCAGGACTACGATGCCGCGGTGAAACAGCTCACCACCCGCATCGATGCGCAGCTCGGCAGCGCGGTGACCAATCCCGCGGCAGCGCCCGCCGGCAGTACGCTCATTGCCGCCACAGCCGCCCGCGGGGCGGTCGCCCCTGCGCCCGCCGCCGCCGCCCTCGTCGGCACCGCGACGAGCTCGTTCCAGCTGACCGCGACCGCGACCGCGACAGTCCTCGCGGTCTCACAGCAGCCGCTGGCCGGCCTGGCCGCGGCCTACCTGCAGCAGCATCTTCCCGCCGGCTGGTCGCTCTTCACGGACTCGATCCGCACCACGGTGAGCAATGCCAGCGTGCAGGGCGGCCACGTGACGTTCACCGTCACGGCGCAGGCCGAGCGCTGGCACCCGCTCGACGCCGCGGCGCTGCTGGCGCAGGTCAGGGGACGGAGCGTGGCCGACGCCCGTGCGATCCTGCAGCAGTACGGCGAGGTCTCCATCACGACGTGGCCATCGTTCGTCACCACGATCCCGACCCTCGACGCACGGGTCTCGTTGACGGTCGCGCCCCCCAAACGGGCCGGGACGTGAGTCGGCTGCTCGGTTTGGACGTGGGGGAGCGACGGGTCGGCGTGGCGGTTGCGGACGAGGCGCGCGGGTCCGTGCGACCCCTCGCAACCTTCCGGCGCCGCTCCCCGGAGGAGGACGCCGCCCGCGTGGCGCGCCTGGCCGCCGAGCAGCGCGCCGATCAGATCGTCGTGGGCCTGCCGTTCGACATGGACGGCCGCGAGGGGGAACAGGCGCGCCGGACGCGCGACTGGGCGGCGGCGGTCGCGACGCGCACGGGGTTGTCGATCGTCTGGCGCGACGAGCGACTGAGCACCGAAGCGTCGGAGGCGACCCAACCGCGGCTGCGCCGGGACCGCGCGACCGGCCGGCCGACGCGAGCCGCCATCCTCGCGCGGCGCGTCCGCGTCGACCGCGACGCGGCGGCACGTATCCTGCAGGCGGAACTCGACGCGCGCGCCGCATCCCGGATGGCCGCGACCGATACGGCGGCGGCCGGCCCCGGGCAAGGGGGCGACGTCGCGCCCGAGCGTCCGCGACCGGCGGTGCGAGCATGACCACCGAACGGCCGGCCAACGGCGTGCGGAGCGGTCGCTATGCGCCGCGCCCAGAGCCATCCCGCCCAGGGCCCCGGTGGGGTCGTCTCGCGGGGGGCGTGGCCGTGCTCGCGGTGGCGGCCGCGCTCCTATGGGGGCTCACCTCGCTCGTGCTCGGACCAACCGTCGACCATCTGGTGTTCGACCTAGCCCGCAGCAACCCCTCGTTGTTGCACCTGGGCCCCGTCGCCGACGTCGTGCGGAACCAGCTCGGGCACGATCTCGACGCCCCCGCTGGAACGGACCCTACCGTCGTGCACTTCACGGTGCCGCTGGGAGCCTCTGCCGCTGACGTGGCGCGCGACCTGCAGCGCGCCGGTCTGGTGAAGGACCAGTTCGCGGTGACCTACCTCGTGATCACCGAAGGCCTGTCGGGGAAGATCGAGGCGGGCACGTACGAGCTGAGCGCCACGATGACGCCGCGCGCGATCCTGGCCCGCCTGCAGCAGGCGCCGGTGCAGACCGTCACGGTCCAGCTGCGGGAGGGGCTTCGGATCGAACAGATCACGGCATACCTGGAGACGCTGCCGCTCAAGATGGATGTGCACGCCTTCTACGAGCTCGCGATGCACCCGCCGGCGTCGATCCTGTCTGCGTATCCCTTCCTCTCCACCCTCCCGGCCGGGCGTTCCCTCGAGGGCTTCCTGGGTGCCGGGACCTTCGACGTGTACCAGGACGTCACGCCGGAGCAGCTGCTGCGCGACCTGCTGGACCAGTGGCAGAACGCGATCGGCATGGGACCGGTGCGGGCTGCAGAGCAGGAGGGCCGCAATTTCTACCAGGTGCTGAGCCTGGCCAGCCTGGTGGAGCAGGAGGCGCGGGTCGACTCCGAACGCCCGCTGATCGCCGGTGTCTATGCGAACCGGCTCGCGAAGCGGATGCTGCTCGAGGCGGACCCGACCGTGATCTACGGCTGGGACACCGTCCAACTCCGAAAGATGCCGTTCGCGCGCTGGTCGAAGTACGTCTTCTGGAACGCCCTGCCGAACCCGGGCAAGGTCAAGCTGCCGTCGGACCTGCAGGGGTTCCAGACCTATGTGCACGCCGGTATGATCCCTGGGCCGATCTGTACGCCGACCCTGGCCGACATCCAGGCCGCGCTGCACCCCGATACGGCGACCGGATATCTCTACTTCCTGGCCAAGAACGACGGCAGCCACACGCACGCGTTCGCCAGGACCTACGCGGAACAGCTCGCCAACATGCGTCGCTACGGCTACATCCAATGACGAGCGTGCCGCTCGCCCCCCGCCCCACCGCGGCCCCCACCGCGGCCGACCTCGCGCGCTGGCGGGCGGCCGACGATGCGGCCCGTCCGGCCCGGCTGGCGCGCCTCCGAGAGCGGCTGGCCCAGGAGGCGGTCGACGCGTACTTCGGCGTGAGCCGCGAGAACACACGCTACCTGACGGGCTTCTCGCTGGCCGAGGGCGAAGAGAAGGTGGCGGGCGATGCGGGACGCTTCCTGGTCTCCGCAGCGGAGGTCGTGGTGCTTGCCGATAGCCGCTACCGGGAACAGGCGATCGAGGAGTGCCCCGCGGCCCGCATCGAGGAGTCCTACTACGATCTGCCCGAGCGCTGGCGCGGCCTGCTCGAGAGCCTGCGCGGCCGGGACGGTGCCGTACGCAGGGTGGCGGTCGAGGCGAACCTGGTGAGCCAGGCGCTCTGGACCCGGCTGCAGGCGGCCGTCCCCGAGGTCGAGCTGGTTGCGGCGGAGGGCTGGGTCGAGGCGCTGCGGGCCGTCAAGGAGCCGGCTGAACTCGAGCGCGTGGGGGCTGCCTGCGCCGTCGCGGACGCGGCGCTGGAGCGTCTGCTGCCAGCGATCCGCCCGGGCGTGTCGGAACGCACGCTTGCGCTGCAGCTCGAATGGGAGATGCGGACCCACGGCGCGGAGGCGCTCGCGTTCGACGTGACGTGCCTCTCCGGACCGCGTGCGGCGCTGCCGCACGGTTCGCCGGGCGAGCGGTGTGTCGCGGCCGGCGAACTGCTGCTCTTCGATTTCGGGGCGCAGGTGGCAGGCTACCGCAGCGACATGACGCGCACCCTCTTCGTCGGCGCGCCGACGAGGCGCGACCTGGACCTCTACCGGCTGGTGGTGCGCGCCCAGGACGCGGCGTTCGAGATGCTGCTGCGGAGCGCGGCCGACCACGAGTCCCCGACGGGCGTGGGGGTCGACGCCGCCGCACGGGCCGTCATCGCGAGCGCCGGGCACGGCGCGCACTTCGGGCACGGCCTGGGTCATGGGATCGGGCTGGCGACCCATGAGCTGCCATCGCTCAGCCGCCGGGTCAGCCCGGCGCCGCTGCCCTGGCCAACCGTCTTCTCGATCGAACCCGGGGTCTATCTGCCGGGCCAGTGCGGGGTGCGCATCGAGGACCTGGTGACGTTCGATCCCGAAGTCGGGCGCGTCGAGCGCCTCACCGGGTTCCCGCGAGAAGTGACGGTGGTCGGCGCGTAGGACGCCCATCGGCCGCGCGGTCACCGCAGGGGGCCACCGCGCTCGTCATGCGCAATCGGCGCCGGGGGTGACCCGGGTACAATCGCTCCACGCACCGAGATGTCGCGTGCCGCCGCCGGCGGCCGCCCACCGACAGGAGTCACTCCAACCATGGTCTCGACCGGCGACCTGCGCAAGGGGATCGTCATCGAGCTCGACGGTGAGCTCTGGCAGATCCTCGACTATCACCACATCAAGATGGGCCGCGGTTCCGCGCAGGTCCGCATCAAGCTGCGCAACGTAAAGCGCGGCCAGACGATCGAGCGCTCGTTCCAGGCCGGCGAGAAGTGGCCACGGGCGCAGCTGGATCGCCGCCAGGTCCAGTTCCTGTACCGCGACGGCGACGAGTTCCACTTCATGGAGACCGACACGTTCGAGCAGTTCACCTTGACGGCCGAGCAGCTCGGCGACGCGGTGCCGTACC
>JAKAMV010000796.1 GCA_021812735.1 Chloroflexota bacterium
GTCGGGCGGATGCGCGCGTGGGCGATCGCGGGGAGCCAACTGGCGCGCACGGGCAAATGATTGGCGCGCCCGGCGGGACTCGAACCCACGGCCTTCTGCTCCGGAGGCAGACGCTCTATCCGCTGAGCTACGGGCGCGCGATGTCGTGCTCGGATTGAGCACATGACCCGGGTTGAGCCGGGTACCCAAGTGGGCCACTGCGGCGTCACAGGCAGATGTCGCCTGCCGCTCAGGCAGGCGTGCGATGGCGAACTCGACGGCGTGCATCGTACCAGAGGGCGGTTGGCTCACGCTGCGGATGCGCAGGTGGATCGTGGCCCGCCCGGTCGTTGGCGGCGGATGGGCACAGTTGCGAGGGCGCGCTCCCCACTGCAGGCGAACGTGCGCAATTGTGGTGCGTCCGGGCACCACCCCTGGGGTCGGCGGGCGGTACGGATGGGCCATCTGCCCCTAGCTGATTAGTCATGTCTGCGTAAGCTCGGGATGCTAAGCCGCACCCGCATTGACTCGGGAGGGGGGGTTGTGGCCGCTGGGTCCCTGCGCAGCCCGCGAAGGGGCGTCCCGCCTTCCCTGATGTCTCGCTCCGGGCCGCGCCGTGACGTGACCTCAGCGCACCGTGCGCTGGTCGATACCCGGGTCTCCTAGGATTGCGAGGCCCTATTGGCTGTTCGCCGTCGAGCGTGGCCCGCGCTCATGTCCGCCCTCGTCGCATCCGCATCCGGACGGATCGAGCGGATCCCGGGAAGGCTCTTCGCCGCTCCCAATCTCGAGGCGCTCGGGTCCCTCGCCGGCCGGGTGCGGGGTCGCCATCTTCTCGCGCTCGATTTCGTGGGTGTCGCAGCGGCCGGGTACGTCAGCCTCTCGCTCCGCTACGACCACCTGGTCGACCCGGGGACACTGTTCGCCTTCTGGCCCGCGCTGGCCGTGCTCCTGCCCGTGCGCACCATCTCCAACATCGGCCTGGGCCTGTACAGTCGGGGCTGGCGCTTCGCCAGCGTGCCCGATCTCGGTCGGATCGTTGCGGCCGTCTCACTCGGATCGCTCGTAGCCGTGGGGTTGTTCTACGGCACGTCGGCGCTCGTCGGGGTTGAGTGGGCACCTGGGTTCCCGAGAACTTTCTGGGTGGTGGAACCCCTGCTCAGCATGGCGGTCTTTGGGAGTATGCGCTTCGCGATCCGCGCCACCTCCGATCTGACACCTCACCACGTAGCCGGCGCCAGAGTTGACCCCCGCCCAACGCTCCTGTACGGCGCTGGCCAGGCCGGGGTGCTCGTGGTGCGGTCCGCGCGTCGAGAGCCCGGCGCAGGCGTGCTCCCGGTCGGGTTCCTGGATGACGACCCCGCGCTCGCCGGCAGTTCGGTCGCCGGTGTGCGGGTGTACGGTGGCCTCCGGTCTCTGGGGCAGACGGTTGCTGCGACAGGGGCCCGTTGCCTGCTCATCACGATGCCGAGCGCATCGGGCAGCGCTGTGCGACGCGTGGTCGACGCTGCCCTTGCCATCGGCCTCGAGGTTCGAACCGTTCCCTCGATGCACGACATGATCGACGGCAGCGTGGACGCGTACCGGATCCGTCGGGTGCGCGTCGAGGACCTCCTGCGGCGGCCCATGGTGACCGAGCACGCCGCGGCGGTGCAGGAGATCATCCGGGGTGAGCCGGTCATGATCACCGGAGCGGCAGGCTCGATCGGATCCGAGCTCGCCCGGCAGGTGCACGCGATCGGCCCAAGCCGGCTGATGCTGGTCGACCGAGCCGAGAGCCCCCTGTACACCGTGCAACGTGAACTCGAGATGCGAGCGAGCCACGGAGGCGCCAGTGGCGAGCTGCGCATCCACCTCGCGAACGTCGTGAGCCGACCGGCCATGCAGCGACTCCTCCGCACGGAGGTTCCCAGCGTGATCTTCCACGCCGCCGCGTACAAGCACGTGCCGCTGATGGAGTACGATCCGTCGGACGCGGCCTACGTGAACATCGGCGGCACGCTGGCGCTGCTCGACGCGGCCGTGGCGGCGGGTGTCGAACGCTTCGTGTTCGTGTCGACCGACAAGGCGGTCCGGCCGTCGAGCGTGATGGGCGCGAGCAAACGTATTGCCGAGATGCTCGTCGCAGACACCGCGCGCCGGACCGCCCGCCCGTTCGTTGCCGTGCGCTTCGGAAACGTGCTGGGTTCCTCGGGCAGCGTGGTGCCGATCTTCCAGGATCAGCTGGAGAAGGGCCAACCGCTGACAGTCACGGACCCCGAGATGACGCGCTTCTTCATGACCATCCCGGAGGCGGCCTGGCTGATCCTCGACGCAGCGGCGCTGGGGCACTCGGGCGACCTGTTCGTGCTCGACATGGGCGAGCCCATCCGAGTCATGGACCTCGCACGCGACCTCATCCGGCTCGCGGGTCGAGACCCGGACAGCCAGCCGATCGAGATCATGGGGCTTCGTCCCGGCGAAAAGCTCCACGAGGAGCTCTTCTACGCGGGCGAGGAGATCGAGCGCACGTCCAGCGCCAAGGTCCTTCGCGTCATGGCACCGCCGCCCCCGCCGCGAATCCGGGAGGACGTGCGGCGGATCCTGACGCTCGCGACCGGTGAGGACGAGCCGCGGTTGCGCAGGACGTTGCTCGCATACGCGCGGGATCCCTTGACCGCGCTCAGCGAAGTCCCGCAGGCAGAGGAGCTGTGGTCGGGGGAGCTGGCCGCTCTGGACGCAGGCCCACGAAAGCGGGCGCGCACCGTGGTCATCCCCGCCCGCCGACCCACTGTATCGCCGCCGGTGTCGGTTTCTGCCGGCACCTCGGATCCGCCGGAGTGTGCCTCGCCGCCTGAGCCCGCGACGACTCCGTCTCGTCGGCGACCGGAGACTCTCTAGGGCCATGGCGGATATCATCCTGCCGATCGTCGTCAGTGTCGTCGCCGTTATCGTTGCGCTTGGCGCCCAGCAGGCTTGGGGTGCGCAGAGAGGGTGGCGAGGTCGCCCGATCCTGCGGATCACCGGACTCGGTTACCGGTGGGCGAAGAAGGTGCGGATCGCCAGCATGCGCGACGAGGCTTCCGCCGCCCCGGTGAAGATCGAGCGTCCCGTGGCTGATGCCGCGCCGCCGGTCATCTCGGGACGTGTACCGCACGCAGGAGACGCCCAGCCCCTCGCGCGCGAGTGCCCCCCGAAGGCAGACGGCGCATCTCCAACAAAGCATCACCCGCCACACGAACCACCGTCGGTCGATCAAGAGGCTCCGAAGCCGGCCAGGCGGCCACGCGGCCAGAGCACGATCGACGTGGACCCGCTCGAGGTGCCGCGGGACGGGCGTCACGCTCGCGTCGCCGTCGGTGCGCTGATCGACGACCTCGAGGTCGGGAAGATCGGGCGCGCACATTGAAGGCAATCGCGGTCACGAATCACAAAGGGGGAAGCGCCAAGACCACCACGGCCGTGAACCTTGCCGCCGCCCTCGGCGAGCAGGGGTTCCAGGTCCTGGTCGTCGACATGGATCCCCAGGGCTCGGCGACGGGCTGGCTCGGGTCACCCGTCGCGGGCCGGATCGTGCTCGACGCGTACATGGGTCAGGCGGACCTGGCCGATGTCGCTGTGTCGACCAGTGCGCCGGGCGTTCAGCTGGTCCCGTCGACGCCGTGGCTGATGGCGGCGGATCGCCGGCAGGAGACCGACCTCGCCCTCGGCGTCATGCGCACGCTGGAGGCGCTGCCCCCGCGCTGGGACTATGTCTTCGTGGACTGTCCGCCATCGCAGGGGTATCTCGCCATTGCGCCGCTCTCGGCATGCCAGCAGGTCCTGGTACCGGTCGAGGCCCACGTCCTCGCGCTTGCGGGACTCGTCAGCCTGCTGGAGACCATGGAGGAAGTCCGCGAGCGGCTCAACCCGGGACTGACCCTGTCGGCGATCGTCGCGTGCCGGGTGAGCCACACACGGCACGCTCGGGAGGTGGTCGAGCGACTGCGTGAGCGCTACCCGGGCCAGACGCTCCGAACCGTCGTACGGGAGAACATCAGCCTCGCCGAGGCGCCGTCGTTCCAGCTGCCGATCACGCGCTATGCGCCATTCAGCGCGGGAGCGGAGGACTATCGAACGGTCGCGCACGAGTTCCTGCAGCGCCAACCTGTCCGAGACGACGTCAACGGAGGTTCGTCCCTGGCGCGCCTGCTGAGATCGGCTCAACGACACGCCCCGAATGTCGCCGCGTTGACCAGGGGTGGGGAAGGGCGGTAGCCGATGGACGGGAAAGTCGCAGTCCGATGAGCGGCCGGGGAACGCTCGACGACGCGGAGCTGCGGCGCACGCTTGACGCCGTGCTGTCGGGTGCCGCGGCCGCCTCGAGGCGGGCAGCCGAGTCATCTCCGCCGACTGACCTGCCGCCGGCCGGCGCACGGCCGGGCGCGATCACCGACCCGCCCTCGC
>JAKAMV010000797.1 GCA_021812735.1 Chloroflexota bacterium
GGGATGATGTGTATGCGCCGGCGGCCCCGCCGCGCTGAGGACGGGGCTCTGGGTGCCGCGACCGGCTGACGCCGGACGGGACCTCGGGCCGAGGTCCCGGGAACGCAGCCCACGCTGCGGCCCATCGCTCCTCAGGACGAACGCGACGGCCAGCCGCCGGAACCACGCCCCGGCCGGGACCTCCCACTCGTACGCCATTCACGACGCACCCCCTGGGAGATCATGTCATGACCGAGTTCGCCTTCGCCCCGCTCGTGTCCGCCACTCGCGAGGCCCTAGCGGCCGCCCCCCACGGCGCCGCCGTCCACACATTCCGCGTCGCTAGTCGGCAGACGTCCGGCCTCCGCAGCGACGCGCGCATCCGCTCGTTCGAGCTCGCGGTGGACGAGCCGCCGCTGCTCGGCGGCAGCGACACGGCGCCCAACCCCGTCGAGTACGCCCTGCTGGCCCTCGCCGCCTGCCAGGAGATCACGTACCGGCTTCACGCCGACCACCTGGGCATCCCGCTCGACGGGGTGGCGGTGTCGCTCGAGGGCGACGTCGACCTGCGCGGGTTCTTCGCCGTGGACAGCGCAGTACGCCCCGGCTTCCGCGAGATCCGCGGCTCTGTCCGCCTCGACAGCCCGGCACCGAGGTCCGAGCTCGAGCGGCTGAAAGCCCACGTGGATGCCCACTGCCCGGTGCTCGACCTGCTGCGCAGCGAGACCCCGGTGGCCCTCGCCCTGGAGGCGGCCGTACCCGCCTGACGGGAAGGGGGAGTCTGGCAGCGGCCGCGCGTCGGCCGCAGCCAGACAACTAACGGCGCGGGGGCGACTCCGCGAACCCATGCCCTCCGGCACTCCTCTCAGCACACGTTCAGCCCGGGCTCATCCGCACGGGCCACCCTTCCCGCGAGCGGCAGCAAGCGCTGCCGCCTGCAGTTGGAGCCCCGCATGTCGTTGCGCGTCCCTGGAGTTGTCAGCGTGGCCGCGGTCGTCGCGGCGATTGTGGCGAGTGCGATCGGCGGCTACGCCCTGGCGGGGGCCAGGGCGGGCAGCGCCGGCGTCGCGACCGGCACCGATGCAGGCCTGGCCCTCGCCAGCCGCACGTCGCTCGAGCAGCTGCTCGCCACCAAGCCCATCACGCCGACTGGCAGGACGAAGACGTTCGACCTCGCGATCGGCGAGACCACCTGGGAGCTTGTGCCCGGCGTCACGACGCAGGCTGTCGCCGTAAACCGCACGGTGCCTGGCCCGACCATCCGCGTGACGGAGGGCGACGCGGTCGTGGTCAACGTGCGCAACCAACTCACGGAGCCGACTTCGATCCACTGGCACGGCGTCCACGTCCCCAACGACCAGGATGGCGTCTCCGGCGTGACGCAGGATCCGATCCCGGCGGGCGGCTCCTACACCTACCGCTTCACGGCATCGCACGCCGGCACCTTCATGTACCACGCTCACGGCCCGAAGAGCCGTGAGCAGATTGACCGCGGGCTCTATGCGCCCCTAATCATCGACCCAGCCGGGCCGGACCAGATCGCCGCAGATGTGGAGCAGGTGCTCGCGATCGGCAACTGGATGGTCGGCAGCGACATGGCGACGATGGGCGCCATGAGCATGGACTACAACTACTTCACGATCAACGGCAAGTCGTACCCGGCGACGACCCCGATCGCGGTGCGCCAGGGACAGCTGGTGCGGCTGCGGATCGTCAACCCCAGCCAGACCCTCCACCCGATGCACCTCCACGGGTTGGACATGGCCGTTGTGGCCAAGGACGGCGAGGCCCTACCGCAGCCCCAGCGACTCAACACGCTCGACGTCGCCCCAGGCGACACGTACGACGTGGTCATCCTCGCCTCGGCCCCCGGCACGTGGCTGTTCCACTGCCACGACCTCCACCACGTGACCAACAACGGCGTGGAGCCCGGCGGGCTGATCGTGCCCATCGTCGTGACGGCGTCCGACGGGCCTTCGCCATCGCCGTCCGCATCGGCGATCCCGGCTGCGTCGAGTGCCGCGCCCTCAGCGTCGCCCAGCCTTTCTTCGGATCCGACGGCGCCTGCGTCGACGACCCCCGAGCACACGGCGGTGCCGGGCATGACCGCCATGCCGGGGATGTAGGGCTGGCCTCGCTCGCTTCGCGAGCCGGCGCCACGCCCCCTCCTGATCGGCCCGTCGGCTCGGGGGCGCGGCAATCACCGCGCGGGATGGGCGTTCGATCAGGGAGCGGGCGATCCCGGGCTGGCGCTGGCGGCGGACGACTGATTCGCGTCACTCGCGGCGAGCAGCGACTCGACCGTCGTGCGGCGCACGTCGTCGCCCGCCGCGACTTCCAGGAAGCGGGCGGCGTCGGCCCGCACGCGGGCGTCGGCCCGGCCGAACAGTTGCTGGTTGGCCACCATTCGCATGAACAGGGCGTCCGCACTCGCGCCGTTCGTGCCCAGAATGCCGTCGAGCAGCGTGACAGCGACGTCAGGGCGTCCCGATTCGATCAGGATCGCAGCCAAGCCGAGCTTCGGGGCGTCGGCCGCTGGGTCGACCGTCAGGGCAGCACGATAGCGCGAGGCCGCCTCGGGCAGGTCTCCGGCACCCAGAAGAGCGTCGCCGAGTTGGGTCAGAATCCTGGCGTCAGACGGATCGGCGGCAACCCACGCATCTAGCTGCGCGATCGTCGGGGTCGTCGAGGGCGCGCCGCCACTCGCCGGCGCGCCTGCGGGCCGGAGGCCGAGCGCTGCTGGGATCGGCGCGAGGAGCGCCAACACCATCGCTCCGAACACCGCGCTCTCGGCCAGCCGTGGGCCGCCTTGCCGCGTTGCCAGATCGGCCGTACCAGAGTCGTGGTTGGCCTGTCGGGCATGGCGGGCATGGCGCACCAGGACGATCACTCCACCGACCACGACGACGGCTGGGAGAATCCAGACCACGATGTCCGGGCCGGTCGTCGGGGGGTCGAGGAGGATCCAAGTTCCGTATCTGTCGGCGAAGAAGCCCCTGATCTGCTCATCCGTGCGGCCGTCCCGGACCTGCTGCTCCACAACCTGTCGGATCTGTCTCGCAGCCTGGGCAGGGGAATCGGCAACCGACGTCGCCTGGCAGGTGGGGCAGCGGAGCGTCGACTCAATCGCCCGTGCTCGCGCCGAGAGATCTCGAGGCCGCGACGATGCCAGCAGCACGGCAGCAGCGATGACCAGCGCGCTGCCTGCCAGGGCAAGGAGGATCGCTGCTCTCATGCGAGAACGACTCATGGCCCGGCGATCGTGCGGAGCTTGGCGTCGATGTCGGCCTGCGAGAGCACCCCGACCTGGTGGGCCCGGATCATCCCCGTGCGGTCTATGAAGAAGGTCTCGGGGATGCCGGTGAGGCCATAGTCGATCGCGGCGGTCCCCTGCGGGTCGAGCAGGGTGGCGTAAGGCACGCCGAACTCGTCCACGAACCTCTGAGCGTTCTCTGCAGTGTCCTGATACAGGATGCCGACCACGGCCAAACCCTGGGGCGCCCTGCGCGCCAGCTGCACCAGCAACGGCGCCTCCTCGCGGCACGGAGGGCACCAGGAAGCCCAGAAGTTCACGATCACGGGGCGCCCTGCATAGTTCCCGAGGCCGAGGCGGCGGCCGTCGAGAGTCTGGAGATCGAAGGAGGCGGCCGGGCGATCGACGCCCGGACCCCGGTCCATTCCCGATGGCGGGGTGACCCGGAAGGTGACGGTCACTTCAACGAGGATCGCGACGGCAATGGCGCCGAGGATCCAGACAAGTCGGCGCCGGGTACGTGGCCGAGACGGCGGTGCCGGGTCCCACGCCTCGGGATCGGCCGGACCAGTCGAGGCCGCCTGCTCAGCCACCAGCGCGCACCGCGGCAGCCTCCGCCGCAATCACTGCCTCGGAACCGCGCCCCCTCTGGGCCAGCGTGAGCGCCGCGCCCAGGGCGAGCACGACCCCGCCTACCCAGAGCCAGCTGATGAATGGGTAGGTGGACACCCGCACGGTCACCGTCCCGGACGCCGGATCGGCGTCAAGGAGCGCCACGTACACGTCCCCCAAGACTCCCGGCCTGACGGCGGGCGTCGCGAAGGCCTGGTTCGATAGCGACGACACCGTCAGGCGCGGCCCCGGCTCGAAGGCGGTTCCGTCGAGGACCAGGCTGGCCTCCACGGTCATGCCCGTGCTCGACGATCCGGCGGCGGTCGAGAGAAACTCGACCCGGTGGCCCGCCACCGAAACGACCTGCCCGGGACGCAACTGCGCCTCGGCGTCTGCGCGGCCGGATGCAGCGAGCACGATCGCGAGCGCCATCACAGCGAGGCCTGCGTGCGCGACCAATCCGCCCTGCCGGCGGACCGAGAGCGGGCGCAGGCGGGAACGTCGCGCCACCGATAACAGCGTCGCGAACAGGGAGAAACTGGCGCCCGCCGT
>JAKAMV010000071.1 GCA_021812735.1 Chloroflexota bacterium
CCATCGCGTTCTGCGCCCTCGGCCTGCTTCTCGCGGGCGCCCTGCGCGCCGAGGCCGTGCTCGCCCTGGCCAACGGGATCTACCTAGTCTTCCTGCTGCTCGGCGGGATCATCATCCCGCTCGACCACCTGCCGGCGGTGATCGCGGTGCCGGCCTCCTTCCTGCCGCCGGCCCAGCTGGCAGGGCTCCTGCGGGACACGCTGGAACCGGGCGGGGTCGTCGACCCATTGCAGGCAGCCGGGCTGGCCGCCTGGGCCGTGGCACTCGTGGCCGCGACGCTCCTGACCTTCCGGCCCGACTAGCCTGCACGGCAGGGCCCGGCGCGGCCGGGCGTCGGGGATGGCGCCCCGTCGCTATGGCCGGCGCCCCGTCCTGGCCTGCGCCCGCAGCGCATAAGGAACGACCCCGGGAGGCGGGTCCCAGGGTCGTTCGGTCAGGATGCAGATTGGTTGCGGGGGACGGATTCGAACCGCCGACCTTCGGGTTATGAGCCCGACGAGCTGCCGCTGCTCCACCCCGCGACCTCGAAGTATACGCCAGTCCCGGGCCCTCGGTCAAACGCGGGCGGGATCAATGGACCACTATCCGCGAGATACGTCGCCTGATCGGCCTCCCGGCCCTGGGGCCGGTGAGACACGCCACGCGGTCGGCGCCCCGGCGCTGGCGCCCGCGACACACGCCGCGTGGGCGGCGCCCCGGGTCAGTCTCCGAGCTCGTCCCGGAGCGGGCGCGCCACCTCGTCCGCCAGCGCCTGGAGACCGCCCGGGCCGGTCCGGGGATCCATGTAGAAGACCAGGTGATCGCAACCTGCGCGGGCGATGGCTCGGCCGTACGCGAGCGCGGAGATGAGAGTCACGTCCGCAACCGCACCCGCACCGGCGTTGCTGTCATTCGACGATGTCGCCCGCGAGCGATGCTGGCCCGACGGAAGCTCGGACGAGGATAAGACTTGGGACTAGGACACCGAGGCCGACACAGGCGAGGACTGCGAGCGGAAGACGGAAGCTGCCGGTGGCATCCCGCAGGCTCCCAAGAACAACCGGGCCGAGGGCCGAGAGTTCGTATCCGACCAGCAGCATGAAGGCCGCGATCGCGCCTGCCACGGCCTCATCTTCGGCAACGTCGATCGTTAGGGCGAGCAGCAGAGGGTAGATCATGCCGTTGCCGAGACCCATCACGACCGTCGCGGCCGGGGCGACCTGCGGCGCGGTGGTAAGCGCGACTGCCCCGGCCGCGATGGCGCATGCACTGACCGCGAGCTGCGGCCCGCGGGGAAACCGGCCGGACAGAGCGATGACGCACAGGTTGCCCAGGATCGTCGCCCCGTTGAGCATGGCCACGAGCCCGCCAGCGCTGTTCGTCGACCACCCACGCTCTGCAAAGGCCGCGGGAAGCCATGCGTTGGCTCCCCAGTAGACGATCCCCTGCAACCCGTACGCCACGGCGAGGGTCCATGCGACGCGGCGCCGCCACACGCGTGTGCGCGGAGGCGGGGCGTTGCCGGGCCCGCTGCGATGCACCGGCGGCACGAGCAGCACCCATGCGGCGGCCGGCATCAGACAGACGAGACCCATGAGCGCCACCGCAGGCCGCCAGCCCCCGAGGTCCACGGCGATCGGTCCAGCAACGGCTGCGGCGAACGTCGCGCCGACGACGATGCCCGCGGCGGACCCGGCCGCAGCAATGGTCGTCCGGTCTGCGACGGCTCGTAGCTTGCCGACGTAGGCTGGGAGAGAGCCGATGGCGCCTGTAGCCACGCCCACGGCGACGGTCAGCGCGATGACCTCGAGGGCGGATCCTGCTGCGCCCCGTAGTGCGCCAGCGCCCGCGACCACCAGGAGTCCAAGCAGCATGGCGGCCCGATCTCCGATCCGGCCGGCGAGGAGCGGCCCGAGTGGGGCGAACAGCCCCATGCACACTATGGGGATGGTCGCGAGCAGCGCGACGAACGTATGCGACACCCTGAGGTCCGTGGCCATGGCACTGGCCACTGGCCCGATGCCGATGATCGCCGGGCGGAGCCCGAGTGACGCGATGAAGAGCGGCAGGGCCGGGTCCTCCGCCGTCGGGCGGAGCGCCGTCCGCAGCCGGTCGGCCCTGACGCGCGCGGCAGGAAGAGCCATGGCTAGTGGAGCGGCCGCCCGAGTAACGCCACCCGAACGGCCTCGTTCACCACCCCGCCCGGCACGTCGCTCCGGACGACCACATCTGACCCGGTGGCCAGGACCCAGCGGGTGCGGCCCCGGAGCCGCTTCTTGTCGGCGGCCATCCGGGCCATCACGTCTGCGATGTCAACCTCGACCGGATCGCATCCCAGACGGAGGCGATCGAGAATGCTTCCCGCGCGCTCCGCGAGGGATTCCGGAGTCACACCTACCTCGACGCCGATCGCAAGTGCCGCACGCAGGCCGTACCCGACGGCCTCTCCGTGCAGGAGGCGATAGTCGGTTGCTGCCTCGAGCGCGTGGCTAAGGGTGTGGCCCAGGTTGAGGGCCATGCGCGGTCCCGCGAGATCACGCTCGTCTGCGAGGACGATCCGCAGCTTCTCCAAAGCGCAGCGTTCGACGAGTTCGAGCAGGACGTCGTCTCCGGCCCGCGCACTGTGTCGAGCCTCCCGGGCAACGCTCTCTACGAGCGCGAACAGCTCGGTGTCCCCGAGCAGCGCGTACTTGAGGGCTTCTGCGAGCGCAGCGCGCCGCTGACGCGGGGCTTCGCTGCGGAGCAGGTCGACGTCGAGCACGATCCCGACGGGCTGGTGGAACGTGCCCGCGAGGTTTCGTCCAAGATCGAGGTTGATGGACCCCTTGCCTCCGATCGCGAGGTCCACCTGACCGAGCGTGGTAGTCGGAACCATCACCATCGGGACGCCACGCAGATAGACGCCGGCAGTGAACGTCGCAGCGTCGCAGATGCGGTCGTCTCCGACCGCGACTATGGGGCCTTTGCGGGGAAGGCCCAGCCTCGCCAGCTGGCGCAGTGCCCTGACCTGCGCCGTGAGGGTCTTGGCACGTTCTCCCGCCGGGATCGTCACCACGTCGAACTGCGTGTTGGCGGCCCTCAACACGTCGCTAACCCGATCGCCGAGCGCGCTCCAGACGCCGCGTTCGGTGATCACGACGACGCGCTCTCCACGCAGACCGCTGAGCGCGTCCCCGACGCCCCGCGCCACGATCCCATCGCCAAGAGCCAACAGCCCCGCCCGAGTATCGGCTCTGGCGACGAGCGTGCCGGCCGGCGGCGGGCTGGCCAGCAGCCTGTGCACTTCCTCGACGAGGTCGCTAGTGGGTCGTGTCGCGTCGAGCCGAACACCCGCCCCGAAGTACCATGCCATGGCATCGCGATGGGCATCAAGGTCAGGCACCGCGCTCCGCGCGCCACCTTCCAGGAGGATGGGCGCGGCCCGAAGGCGGGCGGCGAGGCGTCCAGACGGCGCATCGAGCCATACGACCAGCCGTTCCCGGTAGAGCTCGTGGCGCAGTCGGGGCCGTGCAAGGGAGGCATCCGCAAGGAAGACGCGCGGGACGGCAGACCTGACGTTCCAGGGACCGGCTGGTCCGCCTCTGTCCGCGGGATCCGCCGCCGCCGCAACGGCATCGACATCGACGAGCAACCACCCGTGGCGCCTGGCAAGGTCGCGGCCGAGCGCCCTTGTACCGCTCCCAGGCGCTCCTACCAGCACCACGTCCATACCGATGTCTACCGTCCGGAGGCTGCGGCCGCGGCCCGTGCCTCCATCGCGCTGTTCAGCGCCGCCACCATCGCATCCACAGGTGCCGTTCGCTGGAACCAGAGTTCGAACGCGCGCGCCCCCTGGTGCACGACCATGGGCTCACCGTTGATCGTCGCGGCTGCGCCTGCGGCGCGCGCGTCGCGCAGGAGCCGGGTTTCCCGCGGGCTGTAGACAACGTCGAACACGCGGATCCCCCTGGGCAGGAATGCCGCGGGCAGCGGTGACTCGTCAGAGTTCAGGCCAACCGAGCTGGCGTTCAGAAGGAGGTCGGCATGCGCCAACTCTTCTCCCAGCGAGGAGTCCTGGAGCGATCGAGCGAGGAGCCGCGTGGCACTCGAGACAACGGTGAGGTCTTCTACAAGCCGCTCAGCGCGTTCCACGTGACGGTTGTATACAACAACCCTTCCGAAGCCGGCTCTGATCAGTCCGTAGGTCGCGGAGCGGCCGGTGCCCCCGGCGCCGATCACGACCGCAGTAGCCGTGCTCAGCTTGCGCCCCTCCATGAGCATGTCGACTGTGCGACGCACGCCGTAGGCGTCTGTATTGTGGCCGACCAGGGCCGAGCCATCACGGGTCACGGTGTTGACCGCACGGATCACTGCCGCGTCCTCGTCGAGGTCATCGAGAAGGCGCACCACCGCCTCCTTGTACGGCATCGTCACGTTGCAGCCGAGGAACTCGCCCCCGCGCACCCGGTCGAGCGCGGGCATGAGGCCGTCCGGGGGAATGTCCTGCAGCTCATACCGTCCGTCGATGCCGGCAGCGGCCATCGCCGCCTCTTGCATCGTCGGTGAGAGCGACTGGTGGAGCGGATGTCCGAAAAGGGCGATTCGAATGGCCACGCTGTTAGCTCCAAGTGCACGTCGGAGAACCCTGATGTTGCTCGCGTGTTGGCGGCGATCCGGACCGTCGCCCCCAGTGCGTCGGCAACGCGTTCGGATCTGGCCCCTGGGTGTGACTGCGCCGTCACGAGTGTTCTTCCGCCTTGCGCAACTGATGCGACACTGCGGGTGCGAACGTATCCGCCTGCCCTATCGGTGGCCCGTCGTAGGTCACGAGAGTGGGTTGGATGAGCCGCATCGGCCGCTCCCGGACCGATTCCTCCACGATGTGCGCAGACAGTCCCGCCACCCGGGAAAGGGCGAAGGCGAAGTCGCCATAGACGGGATCCACACCCAGAGTCGTGAGGACTGCGGCAAGAGCTCCGTCGATATTGACGGTCACCGGCCTTCCGGCGTGATCGGCGACGGCGGAGGCTAGGGCACGTACGCGCGCCACCGGCCTCTCCGGGCGACCCTGGGCCGTTATCATCGCCAGCAACCGCTCGGCCCGGCGGTCAACCGAGTGCCACCTGTGCCCGACGCCCGGAATGCGGCGGCCGGCGGCACGCTCGCGATCAAACACGAGGCGTCCCCATTCCCCATGGTCGATCACGTCCGGGAGATCCGCCAACAGGCGCATAGCGGCGGTAACGGCCGCGCCGTGCAGCGGTCCGAAGGCCGTAATCCCGGCGGCCAGACTCGTCATGGCGGGTGCGCCCGTCGAGGTGACGGTGCGTGCGACTAGGGCGGAGGGAGCGAGTGGACCATGGTCGACAGCGGCCACCAAGCAGGCGTCGAACAGGGCCGCGTCTTCGGCCGAGGGTGCGCGTCCGGTCCACAGCCGTAGCACCATCCCAGCGTACGTCTCGTGTCCGATGACGTCATCCACCGCGAGGCCGCGGACGTAGATGTGCTCCTCGTCCGTTGCCGTGATCGCCGACTGCCAAGTCGCCGCGTCCGCTGCCCGTCCGGCCGTCCGCCCTTGGTGGATCGCTCTCATGGTCGTCCTCCGAACACCACGAAATGTTCCTCGGTCAGCTCGCGAAGGGTGGACCTGGGGTCTTCCCGTCCAACGCCCGAGTTCTTGACGCCCCCGTATACGAAAGTGTCGAGTCGAAAGTTCGACGACCGGTTGATCAGGATCGAGCCAGCCTCGAGATCGGCAGCCGCACGCAGCGCGCGATCGAGCGAACTCGTGAAGACTCCAAACTGGAGGCCGTAAGTGGTCTGGTTCGCGATCTCGCAGGCCTCTCGGTCGTGTTCGTAGGTCAGCACGACGGCCACTGGTCCAAAAATCTCCTCATCGACGACGCGCATTCCCGGACGCGTGCCAGTAAGCAGAGTCGGGCAAAGCGTCGCTCCGGCCCTGGTCCCGCCAACCACCGTCTCTGCACCCGCTTGCACCGCCTCGTCGATCCAAGTGCAGACCCGTGCCGCCTCTTGCTCCGAGACCATCGACCCTATGTCCGTGGCAGGGTCAAATGGATCACCGAGCCGCAGCGTACGCACCTGCTCGGCAAGGAGGGCGACAAGGTCGGACGCGACGGCGGCGGGCGCGATGATCCGCTGCACGGAGTTGCAGCTCTGGCCGCTGTTTGAGTAGGCACCCTTCACACAGGCGCGCGCAGCCTGAGCGAGATCGGCGTCTTGGAAGATCACGTTTGCGCTGTTCCCGCCCAGCTCAAGCACCAGCTTCTTCATTGGCGCCGCGTGCCAGATCATCTCTGCAGCGGCCCGGCCGCCCGTGAACGTGATGGCGGCCACGCGGGGGTGCGATGCGAGCGCGAGCCCGATGGACGAAGGCCCGATGAGCAGGCCGACCGCGTCTGGAGGCACGCCGACCTCCAGCGCAAGCTCGACGAGTTGTGCTGCGGTCACCGGCGCAGCTGATGCCGGCTTGATGATGACGGCGTTGCCCCCAATCAGGGCAGGACCCAGCTTGTGCGCCAGCAGGTTCAGCGGGGCGTTGAACGGCGTGATCGCCACCACCACACCGACAGGCCGACGATGCGTATACGCCCACAGCCTCTCTCCCGCGGGTGTCGTGTCGGTGAGCACCTGCTCCCCCGCCAACAGTTCAGCCGCCCGTGCCGAGACGCGCAAGGTATCGGCCGCCCGCACCGTCTCGCGCCTGGTCTCGCGGAGCGGCTTTCCCGTCTGCCAAGTCATCGTCAGGGCAAGCCGCTCAGCGTCTCGTTCGACTAGCATCGCCAAGCGCTCCACCATAGCCACCCGGGCATGGATCGGCGTGGCGGCCATCGCGCGGGCTCCGGCGATCGCGGCCGCAACCGCGAGCTCGACGTCCGCTGCAGAGGACTCGAGGATCCGGCCCTCGAGGGAAGCGTCGAAAGGCGACCGGTGGACACGCTCCGACCCGCCCTCGAGGATCCGGCCCCCGATGCGGGAACGCCCAAGCCGGGCCGCCTCGTTGGGCCCGACCGACCGAGGCGGCAGGACCGAATCGATCATTCGGCCGTCATCTGGTAGATGCGCTCGATGTCCCACGCGCCTGGCGTGGGCACTGGGGTGTTCTGCATCGGGACGTCGATCACGGTAGGCCGTGCACCGGCGATAGCCTGTGTAAGGGCGGGCCCTAGTTCATCCGCCCGCTCGATGCGCGTGCCATCGGCACCACAGGCCTTCGCCCACGCCGCGTAGTCGGGCGAGTAGGCCTCTCCTTGGCGCCGGAACTCGGTGCCGTATCCGGTCCCGTAGTGCTTGCGCTCAAGCCCCGCGATCGTGCCGAAAGCTGCGTTGTTCATGACGACCCAGATGGGGGCGACGCCCATCTCAACAGCGGTGGGGACGACACTGGGATTGGATCCGAACGCACCATCGCCGACCAGCGCAATCACCGGTCTGCCTCGGGTCGCCGCAGCGACTCCGAGCGCGGCAGCAGGACCGAAGCCCATGGTGGAGAAGCCACCTGGCGTCAGGAACGACGAAGGGTCATCGATCGGGTATTGCTGCGCGACCCCGTTCTTGTTCCATCCCACATCGGTGACGAGGACCGCACGCCGCGCAACCCGGCGGACGTCGGCAAGGATCCGTTCGGGCAGCAGCGGATAGGCGCTGGACGTCGCATTGGCCAACGAGGTCTCCAGGAACTCGAACCGTTCCCGTTGGATGCGGGTCCAGTCGAACCGGTGGCGGACGGGGGCCAGTCTTCCGGCCGCGGCCGCAATACGCGCCAGAGCCGCCCGGGCATCGCTGACCGCGGCGATCGAGGCCGGGTAGTTGCGTCCGGGTTCCGTCGGGTCGATGTCCAGGTGGATCAGTCGGGTCGGCGGGATCCTGAACGTGACCCCCGGTTCCCAGCTGCTCGCGTCGGTCTCGGGGAACCTCGTCCCAACCGCCAGGATGACATCTGCCTCGCTGGCCATCCGGTTGGCCACCGGACCGCCCCAGAACCCGATCATGCCGACCAGCCGTTCATGGTCGGGCGGGAGCACGCCAGCGCCCATCAGCGTGTGTGCCACGGGCAGATCAAGCACCTCCGCCACACGGCGAGCTTCACGGGTCGCCCTGCGCGTTCCCCCACCCGCGACGAAAAGTGGACGCTCAGCCTCTGCAAGCGCCAGCGCGATCGCGTCGGCGAGCTCGTCGGTTATCGTCGGCGGCTCGATCGGCGACGCTGGCCAGACGTCGGCCTCGAGCGGCTCCGCCAGCACATCCATGGGGATGGAGACGAGAACTGGGCCCGGGCGGCCGGCGAGCATCGTATCCCAGGCGCGCGCCAGAGTCCTTGGGAGTTGATCGGCTCGCGTGACGCGCCAGGCGCGTTTCACGAACGGCTCGTAGACACGCGTCTGGTCTGCGTCGCGCCGCAGGTTCATCTCCTGATGAGGCCCACGACCCTCCAGGTACGTAGGAACATCGCCCGCAATGACGAAAAGGGGCACAGAGTCGAAACCGGCAGTCGCGACGGCGGTCGTCGCATTGGTCAGACCGGGACCCACATGGGTCACAAGGACACCCGGGTGACCGCTGGACCGTGCGTAGCCGTCCGCAGCGTGCCCCGCGACCTGCTCGTGCCTCGCTGTCACGAATCGCGGCCTGCCCCTGCGCTCGAGGGCCGCCAGAAGCGAGATGTTGGTGTGACCGCATAGGCCGAAGACGAGCTCAACCCCCCGATCATCCAGAAACCCTGAGATGTGGTCGGCCACGGTTGCGGTCACGGCGTTCTCTCCATCTGCTCGGCGATCTCCGCGAGGATCGCCTGGGTGTCCTGGCCAACATCAGCGCCCAGGCTCGGCCTCCAGGCGGGCATTCGTGACAGTTTCGGCACGATTCCTGGTGTCAGCACCGGCCGATCCAGACGCTCATCGAAGACGGGAACGATCATCTCGCGCTGCTGGAACTGTGGCTCATTGACGATGTCAGCGATGCTGTTGATGCGGCCGACGGGAATGCGCTCTCGGCGTAACACGCCCAGCACTTGCTCCGACGAGTTCCGGATGGTCCAGGCTTCGATCGCGGCATCCAGCTCGGCGGCGCGTCGCACGCGGCCCGGATTACGCTGCAACTCGGGATCCTCGCCCAGGTCGGGTCGACCGATCACGGCGGCAAGGCGCCGGAAGAGGGGCGTGCTATTAGCCCCGACGACGACGTACACACCGTCCGCGCACCGGTACATGTTGGTCGGGGCCGAGTTGTGGGCGATGTTCCCGGTGCGCTCGCGAACGACGCCAGCGTAGCTGTACTCGGGCAGCACGCCCTCGAGCAGACTGAACACGCTCTCGACAAGCGCAACGTCAACTACCTGACCGCGCCCGGTGCGATCCCGATCGCGGAGCGCCAGGAGCGCCCCGATCACTGCGTAGAGCGCAGCGATCGAGTCTCCCAGGCTAAGACCGACTCGTGCCGGTGGGCTGTCGGGGTCACCTGTCAGGTACCGCATGCCGCCGACAGCCTCGCCGATCGTGCCGAAGCACGCCTGGTCCGCAAGTGGACCCGTCTGTCCGAATCCAGAGATCCGGACGATCACCAGTCCGGGGTTGAGCTCCTGGAGCTGCTTCGGACCGAGCTCCCACTGCTCGAGTCGGCCTGGTCGGAAGTTCTCGATCAGAATGTCGGCGGTGGCGGCCAGCGTCCTGACCGTGCGTTGCGCTGTCGGTTCATGCAGGTCAAGCGCGAGGGACCGCTTGCCACGTCCCTGGACCAACGACCACAGGCTGCCGTGTCCGTCAACCTGCCGTCCCCACTCGCGCAACGGGTCACCGGTGCCCGGCTGCTCAATCTTGATAACGTCCGCACCGTAGTCCGCGAGCAACCGTCCGGCAAATGGCCCAGCGATCAGGGTGCCGAGTTCAAGCACACGCACCCCCTCAAGCGGTGCGCGATCTTCGTTGGGGCCCGGGAACCCTGTTGCGCTCTCCATGGCCATCCCGTATTCTAGAACTCGTTTCGGCGTAGCGGAACAATAGAGGCACGCGAAACACGCTGTCAAGGGAGCGGGGGATCTCGCCATGTCGGTTCTCGAGCGAGCCACGCGCATCCTCGACCGTGTCTGCGAGGCATCCGGCCCAGTCACGCTGACGGACGTCGCGCGCGATCTGCGTGAGCCGCGGTCGACGGTTCATCGCCTGCTGGCTGATCTCGTCGACCTGGGCCTGCTCACGCGCATGGACGGCGTCACGTATGTGCCTGGGCCCCGCCTGGCCCAGTGGGGTGAGGTGGCGGCCCGCACGCTCGACCTCGCGCAGATCTCGCGACCACTGCTGGAGCACCTACGTGACCGTACGGGCGAGAGTGTGCGACTCTACGTCCGAGACGGAGACAGTCGGATCTGTGCAGCTACCGTGGAAGGAACATTCGAGCTGCGCCACATCACCCCGGTCGGACGCCGCTTGCCACTGCGGGTGGGCGCCGCGGGCAAGTTGCTCCTCGCCTTTGCCGAGGACGACCTTCAGCAGCGAGAACTTGCGCTTGCCGTGACTGACCCCGTCTCACCCGGCGCGTTGCCCGCGGTCGAGCTCGAGAGACAACTGGCGGAGATCCGCGCATCCGGGTGGTCCGTCTCAACGGCCGAGCGCGAGGAGGGCCTGGCGGCCGCATCCGTTGCCGTTCGCGACCGGACGGGACGGGTCGTGGGCGCCCTGTCGATCTCGGGTCCCTCAAGCCGCTTGTCGCCGGCGCGCCTGCAGTCCATGCGACCGATCATGGAAGAAGAGGCTTCACGGCTGAGCCGGATGCTCGGCTGGGAAGGGACAACGCCAGCCACCGACGCAACCGTCGCTGCCTCACCCGCGGCGCGCACGCCCCGTGAGCCGGACGTTGAAACGCCGGTTACCAGCGGTCCGATGCTTGCGAAGACCTCTTGACAAGTCGCCCGGGGCTGGTCAACCATTGGCCGGTCTGTTCCCACTACTCGCACAGGGCTCCTGATATGTGGGATCGGAGGTGGAGCCGAGACAGACACCCCAGCCCGCAGGAGCGGACCTACAGGGGCACACGAGGACGGTCCGGCGACGCGCGAACGCCCCACCCCGTGCGTTAACCCCAGGCGCAGGCTGTCGCCCTGCGCCGCCCAGCGTCTCATCGCCATCCACGCGTGAAGCAGGGATCGACAATCGACCGGTCCCCGCTCAGGAGGAATGCGCTCGATGCATGGCACCGGTCTACGGGGGGGAGCACGCTACGTTCTCGCGGCGACCGCGATCATCGCGCTCATCGCCGGATGCAGCTCGTCCGCAGCAACCAGCGCTCCAGCCAGCGCCGCGGCCGCTGCAGCAGCCTCGTCTGCTTCCAGCGGGCCGATTAGGATCGCGATCATCGACGCCCAAAGCGGCCAGCTGAGCTCGCTGGGCGTCGACGAAGTGCAGGGTGTGAAGCTCGCCGTCAATGCGGCCAACGCCGCGGGCGGCATCGACGGTCGCCAGATCCAGCTCACGGTGTTCGATGACAAGGGCGACCCGACGACCTCCACGAACGTGGCTGAGGCGGTGGTCAGCGGCGGATACATCTTCGTCTTCGGCACCGCCGAATCGACGGACTCGCTGGCGATCGCGCCGATCCTCGAGAAGGCGCAGATACCAATGATCACGTCAGGTCAGGCGGATGCGCTCGCCAACCTGCACGATCCCTTCATGTTCCTTAATACCCCGACGAGCAGCGCGTTCGACCAGACGCTCGCGAACTACGCCGTGACGACCAAGGGCTATAAGAAGATCGCGATGATCACGAACAACGACTCGTACGGTAAGAGCGAACATGACGCGTTCCTGGCCGCGCTCAAGGGCTTGGGCGTAACGCCAGTCGCTGATCAGATTGTCACCCCGGACCAGAAGGACTTCAGCGCAGCCTTGACGTCGATCCGTCAGACCAATCCTGACGTGCTGTTCATCGGCGCCGAGGAGGTCGAGAGCGGGCTCATTGTCAACCAGGCGAAGAGCCTGGGACTCACAGCGCAGATCATGGGTGGCGCACCCATCTTCGCCGTCCCATTCCTGCAGACGGCCGGTGCGAACGCCAACGGATGCATCGGCACGTCCCCTTATCTGGGTAACAACGTTAACGCCAAGACCAAAGCGTTCGCGGCAGCGATCGAGAAGGCGTACGGCGTCACTCCCGACCTTCACCAGGCGAAGGCTTATGACGGCGCTGAGATCGTCATCATGGCCCTGAAGCAGACGCACGGCCAAGGCGGACTGGCTCTAGCTAACGCGATCCGGGCCACCAAATACGACGGGCTCGTTGGGCAGTTCAACTTCGACGCGAACGGCGTTGGGGTTCACCAGACCCAGCTCGGTATGATCCAGAACGGGCAGGTCGTTCCTCTGCAGTGACGGCGACCCGTCTCTGACGTAGTCGAGGCCCCACAGGCGTCGGCTGGACGCGGACCACGGGTCGAATGATCCCCGGGTCCTTCCGACGCCTGTGGCCGGTGTCTCGGCCATCTTCTGCATCTGGTCGCTAGCACGGAGCCTGTGGTGGAGGTACTCGTCCAGACGGTGGTCGGGGGGCTCACCTTCGGGGCCATCTACGCCCTCGTTGCGCTGGGCTTCAGCCTGATCTACCGCACAATGGCCTTAGTCAATTTCGCCCACGGCGACGTGCTGATGCTGGGCGCATACCTCGGCACGACGATGATCTTGAGCTTCCAGCTCCCTTTCATCGTCGCGCTGGTGGCTTCCACGCTGCTGACGTCGGCAGTTGGCGTGGGCATGGAGAGGATCCTGCGCCCTCTTGAGAACAAAGACCTCGATCTGATGCTCATCGGCACACTGGGTTTTGGGATCGTGCTCGAGAGCGTGGCGATTATCGTGTGGGGCCCGGCCGGCCAAGCCGTGCACCTCCCGATCGCTGGTGTCCCGATTGACATCTCGGGGATACTCGTGCAGCCGTACGACCTGATGGTGCTGGCGGTGGCGGCAGTAATCGCCGTGGCCCTCTACCTGTTCCTCAGTCGGACCAAGCTAGGCCTCGCAATGCAGGCATCCGCGATGGACTTCCAGGCGGCTTCCGCGATGGGCATCGACGTCGGCCGTATGAACGCTATTGCGTTCGCCATCGGCTCCGGTCTGGCCGCCATCGCCGGCAACTTCGCGGCGCCCCTGCTATACGTGGAGCCCACCATCGGCGTCTCACTGGGCATCAGGGCGTTCGCGGCAGCCATGCTGGGCGGGTTCGGTAGCATCCCCGGGGCTATCGTTGGAGGGCTGACCATCGGCCTTCTGGACTCCTTCGCTACAGGCATGTTTCAGGGATACGGCGAGGTCGTCACTTTCGTCGTGTTCGCACTCCTGATCTCGCTGCGCCCGACTGGCATCTTCGGCGAGCAAACGATCAGTCGCGCATGAGCCTGCCTCGCTGGCTATTCTGGCTCGCGATCCTCGCGCTGGCCTTGGCGGTTCCCGCAGGGCTAGATGGATACGGCATCCACACGGTGGACGTTGCGTTGATCTTCGCCATCCTCGCCGTCGGACTGTCCCTGACCCAAGGCGTGGCAGGCCAGACGAACCTTGCCCAAGTCGCACTCTTCGGCATCGGTGCATATACGACCGCTGTGCTGACGACCGCGTACCACTGGGATTACTGGGCCAGTCTCCCTGCCAGCGTCGTGCTTGCATTGGCCGCCGGGGTGATCCTAGGCTTGCCCGCACTGCGCATGCAGTCGCACTACCTTGGGATCGTGACGCTCGGCCTCGCGATCGCGTTTAGCAGCTTCGCCGCGAACGCGCCTTTGCTTGGCGGTGCCGCTGGCATCTCGGCCATCCCCGGTCCCGCGTTGCTTGGGTTCGCATTCAACACGGGCCACCGGTACTACTTCCTGCTGCTGGGGGCCCTCGCACTCGGCCTGCTCTTTGCAGGCTTCATCTGCGGAAGCGGACTCGGCCTGCGACTGAAGGCGATCCGCGACGATCACGTTGCGGCGGCGGCGACAGGGATCAACGTGGCAACCATGCGGGTGGCGGCGTTCGCACTGGGCGCGCTGTTCGCCGGCCTCGCCGGCAGCCTATACGCAGGGCTGATCGGCTATGTGAGCCCGGACACGTTCAGCATCTTCGTGATGTTCGAACTCCTCGCCATGGTGATGATCGGCGGCCGCCAGAGTATCTACGGGTCAGCGGCCGGTGCGATCCTGATCACCGTGGTCCAATCTCTTCTCATCAACTTTCAGAACTACGCGCAGCTCGGCTACGGCGTGCTTCAGGTCGCGGTTGTCGTGGCCGCACCGATGGGCCTTGCCGGCTTGGCGTTGAGAACATGGCGCACAGCTAGGCGGCAGCACACCGGGCAGGGAGTGCGTGTTGTGCCTTACGCCGGCCGGTTGGCGGGCGTCGACGCCATCCCGCCATCGAACACAAGCGTGATCTCGGTCGCGCACCTGAACAAGCGTTTCGGCGCGCTGAGCGCGCTCGATGACATCAACCTGGACGTCCGCAGCGGCACCATCCACGGCATCGTTGGTCCCAACGGATCGGGCAAGACGACCCTCTTCAACGTGCTGACGGGCCTGTATCGAGCAGACGGCGGAGCAGTCACGGTGCTTGGTGCCAGTGTGCTCAGAAGGCGACCGGATCAGCTGGCCTCGCTCGGCGTTGCCAGGACGTTTCAGAATGTCCGCCTGTTTCGGACCCTCACTGTTCTGGAGAACACGCAGACAGGGGCCCTGCGTTCTGGTTCTGGACGCGCTTGGGAGTACTTCCTGACGCCTTGGCGGGCCGCGTCGCGCGATCGAGACACACGCCGCCGAGCGGTGGAGATCCTTGAAGATCTCGGACTGACGGACGTGGCCACGCTCCTGCCCAGCGAACTGCCGTACGGGGTGCAGCGACGCGTGGAGATTGCTAGGGCACTCGCGAGCGCACCTCGTCTTCTGCTGCTGGATGAACCAGCAGCCGGCCTCAACGGCGATGAGGTCCGTGAGCTCGGCGATATCTTGAGGGACGTCCGGCGGTCGGGCGTGGACGTGGTGCTCATCGAGCACAACATGGCGTTGGTAATGTCCCTCTGCGACCGGGTAACGGTGCTCAACTTCGGTCGATTGCTGATCGACTCAGAGCCTGCGATCGTCAGCCGTGATCCGTCGGTGATTGAGGCATACCTGGGCAGGCACGACCGACAGCAGTCTGACTCCGTGGTCCGCGACTCATTGGTCATCAGCGCCACAGCGACAGCCGGATGAGCGGCAGAACCATGGCAGTCGTGCCAGACGTCGCAGCCACGCGCTCCTTGATCGTCGAGGATCTGTCAGTGTTCTACGGCGCGGTGCAGGCCGTGCACGACGTCTCGTTCTCTGTCCCGGAGGGCGGGGCAGTTGCCATCATCGGTGCCAACGGCGCTGGCAAGAGCTCCATCCTGAAGGCGATGTTCAACCTGGTGCCACGCAGGACGGGGCGGATCGTGTACGGCACTATCGACTTGATGCGCACCAACGCCCACCAAGTCGTGTGGACGGGCATCGGTTATGTGCCGGAAGGGCGTCGAATCTTCGCCGGCCTTACGGTCGAACAGAACCTCCTACTTGGCGCATACCGGAGGCGCTGGGACGCGCAGGTACGCAGCCGTCTCGCTGAGATCTACGACCTGTTCCCCAAGGTGAAGATGCGTCGGCACAGCCTCGGGGGCGGGCTCAGTGGTGGCGAGCAGCAAATGCTGGCCATCGGGCGAGCGCTCATGTCACAGCCCACGTTGGTCGTACTCGACGAACCATCGATGGGTTTGGCACCCGTGCTGGTCGATGAGGTTGCCGAGGTGCTGGGGCGGTTACGCTCGACGGGAGTCAGCCTGCTCCTAGTCGAACAGAACGCGGCCCTCACGTTCGCGGTCGCGGACGCGTGCATCGTGCTGGAGAACGGCCGAGCCGTGCTGGCCGGGACGTCGGCACAGCTGCAGAGCGATCCCGAGGTCCGGCGAGTCTACCTGGGGCTGTAGGGATGTCCGTTCCGCCCGGTCGCCTGACCGCCACTCTGGCGCGGTCAGGGGCGAATCTTCCCAGTCCCGCAAGGAGAGTGCCGTGAAAGATCCACAGGGCATCGTCTGGATGCCAGGGGATGAGGACTATCCCTTCCCATCACGGCGGGGCGAGGATCCGACCAAGTACTGTCAGCGATGGCTGGATGAGGCGCCGTACGCCCGGATTGAACGGGACGGCGTGCGGTATGTCCACGAGACGGACGTGGCCAACCTGGTGACAGCCCTCACCGTTGATCTCGACTTGCTAGACGGCAGCCTCTCAGTGTGGGGGGAACGCCTCCTGAGAGCCGACGAGAGAGCCGCGCTCGAGGAATCGCTGCGGAAGATCCTGAACCTGACTGCTCAGGTGCTCGCCGTCATCGAGAGAGACAGGCCGGCGGCCGCTCCAGTATGGTCAACCAACGGGGATCAACACTTGTCGACCTCCGAGAAGGAACCCGGATGACGTGCACCCGTGCGAGGTCATCCGCCGAGCCCGGAGCTCAGCCTCCACCATCGCAATACAGCACCACTGGAGAGAGTAGGCATGGCGACCCGGCCAATCACCGACGAGGAACGTCAAGGCATCGACGAGCTAGTCAGTCGTGCCCGAGTTGCGGCGGCGCAAGTGGCGTCGGCGACACAAGCCGACGTCGATCGACTCTGTCAGGCCGTCGCTTGGGCCATCGCCAATGAGAAGACGTTCACGCGTCTCGCTGAAATGAGCGTTGCCGAGAGTGGTCTTGGCGATCCGGTCAGCCGCATCTCCAAACGCTTCAAGATCATGGGGATCCTCCGGGACATCCTCCGCCAGAAAAGCATCGGCATCATCGAGGAGATCCCCGAACGCGGGATCGTCAAGTATGCCAAGCCAGTGGGCGTCATCGCGTCACTGATCCCGACGACGAATCCGGAGCTCACGCCCGCTGGGGTAGCGCTGTTCGCGATCAAGTGCCGGGACGCGGTGATCTTCTCGCCCCACCCACGTAGCAAGCGCACCACCATCGAAACGGTTCGGATCATGCGTGAAGTGCTCGCCCGCGAAGGTTTCCCCGCCGACCTGCTGCAATGCGTCGAGCGTCCTAGCATTCCAGCGGCGCAGTACCTGATGTCATCGTGCGACTTGGTGCAAGCGACCGGCGGCAGGGACATGGTTCGGTCCGCCTACAGTTCGGGCACGCCGGCCTTCGGGGTGGGCAGCGGCAACTCGACAGTGATCATCGACGAGACTGCTGAGATCGACCAGGCGGCCCGCAACACCCGCATCAGTAAGACATCAGACTTTGGCTCCGGTTGCTCAGCTGACGGCAACTTGTTGATCCAGTCGTCCATCTATGATGCTCTCCGTGACCAGCTGCAGCGAGAGGGCGGCTACCTTGCATGCCCGGAAGAGAAAGCGAGGCTGCAGCGCATCCTGTGGGACGAGGAGGGGCATCGCCTTCCAGAGACCGTGGCCATTTCGGCCCAACGACTCGGGGAGCTCGCGGGCTTCAGCGTGCCGGACGACAAGACGTTCATCATGGTGGAAGAGGACCACATCGGCCGGGCGTACCCGTTCTCGAGCGAAAAACTATCCGTTGTGTTGTCGCTGTTCCGCTACGACAACTTCGACGACGCGCTTCAGATGGTTGAGCAGATCTTCGAGGTGGGCGGAAAGGGACACTCATGCGGGATCTACTCGCACGACGACGACCACATTAACCGACTTGCCCTGATGGCTCCGGTGTCGCGGATCATGGTCCGGCAGCCACAGTCCAAGGCCAACGCTGGGTCGTTCACGAACGGCATGCCGATGACGTCGAGCCTCGGCTGCGGCACGTGGGGTGGCAACGTGACTTCGGAGAACATTCACCTCAAGCACTACATGAACGTCACGTGGGTGAGCCGCCCAATCCCTGAGGACCGTCCATCCGAGCAGGAGCTGTTCGGAGAGTTCTACGGTGCTGCCGTCGACTGATGCGCCCGGTCGGGTCCTCGCGCCGTAGGAGTGCCAGATTCCAGGGGCACCCCGGCCGCACGATTGCGATTGAGCGGTGGTGAAGGTATGAGGATTGCCGTGCTCGGCGCTGGAGCGCTCGGCTGCGTCATCGGCGCGGCTCTCACCGAGGCCGATTCCGACGTTCGGATCGTCACGCGGTCCGCCGAGCGCGCTGCTGCGATGAACGGGAGCGGGCTCGTAGTGCGCGAGGGTGAGCAGGAGAGAGTCGTCCGCGTGCGGGCGACCACCGACACGCGGGCGATGGGCGTGGTGGACGTCGTGGTGGTGGTCGTCAAGGCCTACGACACGGAGACGGCAATCGAATCAACCCGCTCCCTGTTTGACCAGCGAACGATTGCTCTGACTCTGCAAAACGGGCTCGGCAGCGAGGAAATCCTGGCACGCTTGCTGGGCGCCGACCGCGTGCTTGCAGGGCGCACCTATGTCGGCGGAACCATGGTGGGACCCGCCCATGTTCTCGCGAGCGTTCGCGGCCGACGCACCTATCTGGGTGAGCTCGACGGTTCCATCAGCGATCGTGCGATGCGGATAGCCGCGGAGTTCGACCGCGCCGGTCTCGCCACCACTGTACGGGAAGACATCACGACGGTCATATGGGACAAGCTGCTGGTCAATGTCGCCACGGGGGCCCTCAGTGCCATCACCGGTCTGGACTACGGGCATCTGTACCAAGTGCCGGAGATCGAGGCCGCGGCGATCGCCGCGGTCAGCGAGGCGATGGCCGTGGCTCAAGCCATCGGCGTGCCGCTGTCCACGTCGCGGCCGGAAGACGCCTGGAGGATCGCCAGGGATGGGCTGCCGGCTGAGTTCAGGGCCTCGATGCTCACCAGTCTCGGGAACGGTTCGATGACCGAGATTGATTTCGTGAACGGCGCTGTCGTTCGTCTCGGTGAGCGGTGGGGCGTCGCAACCCCGGTGAACCGCACTCTGGTCGCCTGCGTCAAGGGTGTCGAGCGTGGGCTCTCGCTACGACGGCCAAGGCTGTGAGATGACACGAGCCTACGTCGAACATGTGGCGGTCCGGGTTCGGGACATCCACTGGCACATCCGGTTCTTCCGCGAGGTCTTTGGTATGACCGCCCGGGAGTACGACGGGCCGCCGGCGGACCCGCGGCAGTACTGGGCGGTCGGCGGCATCCAACTGCTCGCGGCGCCGGACTTCACGGGCGGGGAGGGACCACTTGCCCATATCGGCGTGATGTGTGACGACGTCGATGCAGCGCTGGCGGCAGCCGAGGCGTTCGGTGTGGAGGCTCTCCCAAAGGGGCGGAACTGGCTTCGCCTTCGGGACGGTGTCGAACTGGAACTGCTGCAGGCCAGCGGCGGCTCGGTCGGGCTCATCCTGGCGATTGACCCTCGTCACAGCACCGAGGCATTGGGACGATGACTACCGAACGATACTGGGACGACGCGCGCGTGGGCGACGAAGGCGTCAGTCCGCCCCGACTGGTGACCGCAGCCCTCATCGACAGCTACGCGGACCTGAGCGGGGACCACACGCCGCTGCACATTGACGACGACTACGCTCGGACCACGCCCTTCGGCGCACGGGTTGCCCACGGGCTGCTGGGGCTAGCAATCGCCGATGGGCTGAAGACGCAGAGCGACTACCGCTTCCGGCCGGGCATGTCGCTGGGCTGGACCTGGGATTTCGCCGCGCCCATCTACATTGGCGACGAAGTGCACGTCAGGTTCCGTGTCGCGGACCTGCGACCGTCGCGGAGCCGGCCGGGTTGGGGCATCGTGACGGTGACGGCGGAGCTGGCGAACCAGCGGGGCGAGGTCGTCCAGAAGGGTGAGCACCGTTTGATGGTTCCCCGGAGATCGACATGAGCCAGCCACGGCCCCTCACCGGGGTAAGGGTCATCGATTTCAGCCACTTCCTGGCTGGTCCATTCCTTGCGCGCAGTCTTGCCGCCTTGGGTGCGGAGGTCATCAAGGTGGAGCGACCCCCGGCGGGGGACGCGGGTCGGACGCACCCGTTCCAAATCAACGGCCAGAGTGGCTACTACCTGCAGCAGAACATGGACAAGCAGGGGGTATGCGTCGATGCCAGGGACCCGCGGGGTCTGGAGTTCCTCTATCGGCTCGTCGACACCGCCGACGTGTTCGTGGAGAACTACCGACCTGGGGTGGTCGACAGGCTTGGGCTCGGCTACG
>JAKAMV010000798.1 GCA_021812735.1 Chloroflexota bacterium
GCGGGCGATTCGCATCGGCGATTGCAACCAGTTTCACTTTCGGCACGGCATCGCCGTAGAGCGAGTGCAGGTTCCGATACCCGGCGGCATGCGCGCGACCGGCCATGCCCGCCCCGATGACAGCCACCCGGATTGTCCGATCAGCCATGCGACGCCTTCATTGTGTGACCGACCGAGGTCGAACTCGAGAGGTCAAGCGGGACGAGCCGCGCCCCAACGGAAGTGGGCTTCCGCCATAACGTCGAGAATTCAACCGGTTTCGCATAGTATAGTGGCCTGGCCGATCCATGGCAACGCGTCCAATCGATGCCTCGCGAGAGGGACTGTGGACTCGATCTACGAACTTGCGCGTCGCGCCGGTGTGGCCCCCTCGACCGTGTCGAAAGCGCTGCGCAACGACCCGCGGATCAGCGTGGCGACCAGGGCCCGCGTCCAGGCGCTCGCGAGCGAAGCCGGCTTCACCGTGAACGCAGCGGCGCAGAGCCTCACGACGAGGCGCACGCTGACCATCGGCCTGATCGTCAGCGACTACGCCGACCCGTACAACGGGCTCCTCGTGCGCGGGATCGAGGCGGCGGCGATGGCGGCGGGCTACCAACTCCTGGTGTCGAGCGCCCACGAGAGCGGCGTGCGCGAGGTCGACATCGCCCGGACGTTCCGGCAGCGCCGCGTGGACGGGATCATCATCGTGGCGTCCCACGTCAGCGAGAGCCACGAGCACCTCGATCCGCGGATCCCGGTCGTTCTGGTGGCCGAGAAGCCGGCGCTGGTCCCTGACCGCCCCCTCGTGAGCTGCCTCATCGTCGAAGACGAGGCGGGCGCCAGGACGATGACCCAGCACCTGCTCACCCTGGGCCACCGCCGGATCGGCTACGTGGCGATCGGCCGGGCCTCGCTCGCGAGCGACGCGCGCCGGGCCGGCTACGAGGACGCGCTCCGGCAGGCCGGGATCGAGCCCGACCCACGCCTCGTCGTCGTGCCCAACCGGCGGGACATGGCGGGCGTCGGCGCCGAGGGCGTGCAGCTGCTGCTCCCCCATCGGCCGACGGCGATCTTCTTCTACAACGACCTCGCCGCCATTGGGGGGCTGCGCGCCGTCCTCGACCGCGGGCTGCGGGTCCCCGAGCAGATCAGCATCGCGGGCTTCGACGACCTGGAGATCTCGCAACTCGTGACGCCGCCCCTGACGACCATGGCGCAGCCTCGGCTCGACATGGGGCGGATGGCTGCCGAGCGGCTGCTCGCCATGATCGGAGGTGATGACGACCGAACGCCGATGACCGCCGCCTGCACGCTGATGGTGCGCCGATCGACCGCGCCGCCGCCCGACTGAGGCAGGTCCAGCCGCCGATCGCGCGGCGCCCCCATCGAACGCGCCGCGGCCCCACCGAGATCATCAGCGCCTGGATCCCGCGGTTCGCCAGTGGCCCGCCTGTATCGCCGCCAGCGAACGCCACATTCCGCTGTCGCCCACCTGGACCGAGGAGGAAGCGCCATGGAAGCCCGTGCCGCCCTGTTGACCGAACCCCGCCACTACGAGCTGCGCGGCTTCCCCATCCCGGAGCCCGGGCCGGGCGCGGTCCTCGTGCGCAACGAGCTGTCCGGGATCTGCGGGACGGACAAGCACACCTACCAGGGCTATGTGGCGCAGTACACGGGCGCCGCCAAGCCCTCGTCGACCCCGTTCCCGATCATCCAGGGCCACGAGAACGTGGGCACGGTCGCCGCGATCGGCGGCAGGGTGCTCGACTTCGACGGCGTCGAGCTGGCGGTCGGCGACCGGGTGGTGGTGAGCCCGAACCTGGTCTGCGGGACCTGCTGGTCCTGCACCCACGACCTGCCGTACACGCTGTGCGACAACATCCTCGACTACGGCAACACCATCTCGGCCGCCGAGGCGCCGCACCTGTTCGGCGGCTGGGCGCACTACCTCTACGCGCTGCCCGGGAGCAAGATCTTCCGGGTTCCCGACGACCTGCCGAGCGAGGTCGCGGTCCTGGCCGAGGTGTTCGCGGTCACGATCGGCCTGGACCGCGCCAAGCAGTTCGGCGCGTTCCCGGGGGAGGGCTTCCAGTTCGGCGACACGGTGGTCGTGTTCGGCACCGGGCCGCTGGGCCTGTGCCACGTGGCCAAGGCGAGGATGATGGGCGCCGGCGTGGTCATCGCGGTCGACCTGTCGGCGACCCGACTCGAGTTCGCCCGGAGGCTGGGAGCCGACCATGCCGTCGACCGCAGCAGCGCCTCGGCGGGCGACCTGCTGGGGCTCGTCCGGGACCTGACCCATGGACGCGGGGCGGACGTGGTGGTCGAGTGCGCGGGCGTGCCGGCGGCCGTCCCCGAGTCGCTCGACCTCCTGCGCCCCGGGGGCACCTACATCGAGGTGGGCAACTTCAGCGATCTCGGCACCGTGGCGATCTCACCCAATCGGCACCTGTGCAGCAAGGGCATCCGCATGATCGGCATCCCGGGCCAGGAGGCAGGCGCCTACGGCCCATCGATGCGGCAGATGGCGCGCACCCTCGACGAGTACCCGTGGCGGTCCTTCGTGTCCCACCGCTTCCCGCTCGAGCGGGTCGAGGAGGCCGTCCTGACCGCGATCGAGCCCGGCTCCCTCAAGGTCGTCATCGACCCGTGGCAGGCACCGGCGTAGGCGCCTGGCGACCGCGAGGGATCGGACGGGCTGGCTCAGACCATCGTCGGCCGGCCCGCCCGCGAGCAACGCCCGACGCCTCCCGCGGGGGGGCGCCGGTGCCGGGCGCCGGGTTGCGGAGGCGGCGGCGCACGCCGCCCGTCAGGGCTGGGTGGCGGCGTCCTCGGCCATCTGCCGGGCGACGCTCTGGAGCGAGGGCTGCTCGCTCCCGAACCGCTGCAGCTCGTGGCTCAGCTGGGCGAGCTCCTCGCCGCCGGCCATCATCTGGGTGAGATCCGCGACCGTGATCTGGTCCTTGGTGTAGCTGCCCATCACCTGCCCCAGCTTGAGCAGCACGAAGCGGTCGCCCACCGGGTAGGCGTGGTGGGGGTTGTGGGTGATGAGGACCACGCCCCGGCCCATGTCACGCGCCTGGACGACGTAGCGGAGCACGATCCCCGACTGGCGGACGCCCAGGGCCGAGGTCGGCTCGTCGAGGATCAGCACCCGGGCCCCGAAGTAGACGGCGCGCGAGATGGCGACCGCCTGCCGCTCGCCGCCCGAGAGCGTGCCGACGTACTGGTTGGGATCGGAGACGTTGATCCCCATCTTCGCCATCTCGTCCTTCATGACGCTCTTGGCGCGCCCCTGGTCGAGGAATCGGATGGGACCGTACGCCCGCGTCGGCTCCTGGCCCAGGAAGAAGTTCCGCCAGATCGACATCATCGGCACGGTCGCCAGGTCCTGGAACACCGTGGCGATGCCATGCGCGCGGGCTTCGCGCGGCCCGTTGAAGCGGACCGGCCGGCCGTCCACGAGGATCTCGCCCTCGTCCGGGGGGAAGACCCCGGACAGCGTCTTGATCAGCGAGGACTTGCCCGCGCCGTTGTCGCCCAGCACGCAGGTGACCTCGCCCGCGCGAACCTCGAGCGAGACGTCGCGGAGCGCGGTGACGCTGCCGAAGTACTTGCTGACGTGCCGCGCCTCGAGCAGCGGGACGGGGGCGGCTTCGGCCGGCGGCTTGGCGCCGGGAGCGGGGTTGCTGGTCATCGGCGTGCCCTCTGTGCCTGGCGGAACGTCACCGCGTTGACGATCACCCCGAACAGCAGCAGGATCCCGAGGAAGGCGAAACCCCACTGGCTCGGCCACCTGGCATAGATCACGCCCTGGAGGGACATGCCGATGATGGCTGCCCCGATGGACGCCCCCAGGACCGAGCCGTAGCCACCGGTCAGCATGCAGCCCCCGACGACCGCTGCGACGATGTAGTAGAGCTCGTAGCCGACGCCCTGCTCGGAGACGGCCGATAGGCCCGCCGTGAACTGGATCGTGCCGACCAGCCACGCCCCGAGGGCCGTGCCGATGAACAGCAGGATCTTGGTGGAGCCGACGGGCACGCCCACGTTGCGCGCCGCATTGGGCTCGCCACCCGACGCGTAGATCCAGTTGCCAACCGTGGTGCGCGAGAGGACCAGCATGCCGAGGGCGGTCACCGCGAGCCACCAGAACAGCGCGACCGGGAAGGCCGGCGCCGACCCGACGCTGCCGCCGAAGATGGCCCGGGCTGTGTCGGAACCGGCCGGCGGGTTGAGCACCGTGACGACCGTGCTGTTGGCGTTGATCGCCTCGACAAGGCCGACCGAGGTGCCGCGGAGCACGAAGAACGTCGCCAAGGTGACGATGAAGCTGGGCAGCTTGGTCCGCACGACCAGGATGCCGTTGAACAGGCCGACCAGCACGGCGAAGACCGCGGACACCGCG
>JAKAMV010000799.1 GCA_021812735.1 Chloroflexota bacterium
GGCGCGACGAGGCCTGTCGACTTACCAACCGTCCTTGACGCACAAGAACCTGCCGGCGCCTTGACAACACCCCCGTCGACAACTAGCCCGGAGCCGTCGGCAGTGGCGGGCCATCGGGGAGGACCGGGAGGCCCTGACCCGTCGCGGCACGCCTTCGCACGCAGCGACGGGCTGGCGGACGGACGGCCGCTCAGCCCGCCGGCAGCTGGACGGTGAAGGTCGCGCCCCGGCCGATGCCGGCGCTCGTGACGGCGACGGAGCCGCCCATCGCCTCGAGCAGCGACTTTGTGATCGCGAGGCCGAGCCCGCTGCCGCCCGCGTCCCGCGATCGCGACGGCTCGGCACGATAGAATCGGTCGAAGACCTTCGCAACCTGCTCGGGCGTGAGACCCGGCCCATCGTCGCGGACCGTGATCAGGGCATCGGCACCCGATCTCGCGAGCCCCAGCTCCACGTGTCCACCGGCGGGTGTGTAGCGCAAGGCGTTGCCGACGAGGTTGTCGAGCACCTGCGCCAGCCGGACGGGATCGGCCCGGACCCGCGCGGGCGCCATCGGTCCGAGCGCGAGCTCGACCGAGCGTGATGCAGCGACTCCGCGGCTCCGCTCGCGAACGTCGGCGAGGAGTGCCGCGCCGTCGAGCACCGCGAGGTCGAGACGCAGGTCGTGCGACTCCGCACGCCAGAGGAGGGCCAAGTCGTCGACCAAGTGCGCTAGGCGCGTCGTCTGCTCGTCGAGAACGCGCCAGGCGTCGGGCCCCGGCATGAAGACGCCGGCCTGGAGTCCATCGACGTAGCCGCGGACCGATGCGATCGGCGTCCGCAGCTCATGGGCCACGTCGCCGATGAGGTCTCTGCGTCGCTGCTCGTTCGCGGCGAGGCTCGCGGCCATGCCGTTGAACGAAGCCGCCAGCTCCCCGAGCTCACCCGCCGCAGCTGGAACCGGCCGCGAGTAGTCACCGTGGGCCACGCGCTCGCTGGCCGCGGCGAGCTCGCTGATCGGTCGGGCGATCCGGGTGGCAAGGAGGATCGAGGCCGTGACGGCGACCACGACGGCGGCCCCGAAGCCCAGCAGCAGCGCAGACCCCACGGCATCACCGAAGGCCGACGGCAGCGCCGTCCACCGTCACCTCCCGGCGTGCCGGGTCGACGACGAGGCCGGGCACCCGGATCACGCCCTCGCGCTCCGATGCCGGTGCCGGGCGCCGACGACGCAGGAGCGCCTCCACCCGCGCGACGAGCTCGCCCGGCGAGAACGGCTTGACCAGGTAGTCGTCCCCGCCCACCCGGAGGCCCACGATCCGGTCGACCTCCTCGGTCCGCGCGCTGAGGAAGATCACGAGCGGGTCCGCGAAGGCACGGATGCGGCGGAGCGCCTCGAGGCCGTCGAACCCGGGCAGCATGATGTCGAGGACGATCACGTCCGGGACGAACGCGCGAGCCCCCTCGACCGCCGCCGGCCCATCGGCCGCCTCGGCCACCAGCATGCCGTCGCGCTCGAGGAAGCCCCGGACGACCGCGCGGATCGGCGGCTCGTCGTCCACGACCAGGACGCGGGCGGGACGGGTGGGGTCGATCATGGCCGAGATCGTAGGCGGCTCAGCCGACGATGGTGATCGTGCCCCGCATGCCCGCCTCGTAGTGGCCCGGCGCGTGGCAGGCGAAGGCGTACGGCCCGCTGCCGTCGAAGGTGGCCGTGACCGACTTCGTCTGCATCATTCCGATGTCCGCGACCTCGGGCGTGCCGGCCGTGTCGGCGGCGACCGCGTCGGCGGGGCCGACCATGAACTCGTGGACCAGCCCGCCCATCGCGGTGACCTCGAAGGTGACGGTCTCCCCCTTGGCGACGGTGATGGTCGACGGACTGAACGTGTAGCCGGGACCCGCGAGCACGCGGACCACCCGGGGAGCGGCCGCGGTGCCGGCCACGAAGCCGGTCTCGCCGGGACCCGGGCCGGTGACGCCGGTGGTCCCGTAGCCACCCATCATCCCGGTCTGGCCGCCGCCCATCATGGCGCCGTAACCCCCGGCCGGAATGCTGCCCATCATGCCGGCGAACCCTGTGCCTCCGCCGGAGACGGTCCCACCCACGATGGATCCCGCGCCGACGAGGACGGCGCCACTCAGGACGAGCGCGCCGCCGAGCAGCCCGAGCCGGCCGTTCATCGCCCGGCCTCGAGGACCTGCTTGGCTGCGGTGAACTCGTCGGCGGTGATCTCGCCCCGGGCGAACCGCTGCCGGAGGACCTCGACCGCATCCTGGGTTGTCGGCTGCGCGGCGTGCCCCTGCGCGGACTGCGATGACTGCCCCGTCTTGCCGATCACCCACACGATCAGCACGACCGCGCCGACGATGAGGAGGAGACCGCCGAGCATGCCCAGCCAGCCTCCCATGCCGAACCCGAGTCCGGTGCCATAGCCCATCATGTGATCGTCTCCATCTGCGTACGCCCAGGTCGCGGGCTCGATGTCCACACTGGACGCCCCGGCTCAGGTGCGCCGCACGGCTGCGTCAAGATTGGCTCAAGTTCATCTGCCCAGGCGGTTCGCGCGTCCAGCCGCTCCCCATGGCGTCGCGGCCCATGACCGCCTGGCACATGCTTCCCGCTCGCCACGCTCGCGCTGTAGCCCCCCTTGCCCCCGGTTCGGGGCTCCGCGGGGTCGCACCGAGCCAACGACGCGGATGCCCTGCGACCTTCGTCCGACTGGTGGTCTCGTTACGGGTATCGCCGAGGTGACCGGCAAGCCAGGGGGCGCCCGAACCGAGTACTCCTGGAATCACGCGCACGCCTCCGCGCGGCGGGCAGCCAATCAGCCTGCAAGTCGGGCTGTCGGATCTGCGCCGGTGCCAGCCGCGAATGCTTCCCACGTCGAGGTCGGCATCGGAGGGCAAGCCCCAAGCCCGACCAGAACGCTTGTCCTAGTCACGATCCAGATGGAATGGACCAAAGGGCATTGTCTTGGGCGGCGCGCTCAGCACCACGTCGACCGAGGGCAAGCCGCGCGTCATCGACGACGTGCGTAGTCTGGCCGGCGCACGACCCTCATCGGTCGGGGCCGAGGGCCTTCTTCGACTGCTCGAACTCCTGGTCGGTCATCTCGCCGCGGGCAAATCGTTCGCCCAGGATCTGGCTCGGCGTCGGGCGGGACGCATCCTGGGCCGGTCGGTCGCCGGAGCGCGACGACCTGGTGACCATCCAGGCGACCAGGATGACAGCCCCGATCACCAGGAGGACGCCACCCAGCATCCAGAACCCGCCGGCCCCGCCCGCCACGTCATAACCCATCATCGCGACACTCCTTACCTCCCCGGCGGGCAATCCACTCCCGGGATCCGCTTGCCCGCCGACCGTGCGTCGGGCGGATCATCGGGATGCCGGAGCACCATCCGGATGCGGCGGTCCAGCCGACCAGAGCAGGTGCGGCTGGCTCCATCATGGGGCCAGCCTCCCGAGCGTCATGACCGACCGTCATTCGCCTGGCAAGGGCGTGAACTTCGTGGACAACCGCAAGGTCACGGCCTTCGACTCTCGGGACACGCCCCTGCGCGACGAGATCGTCGTGACCGGCCTGCGCTACAAGGACACCGTAACGGGCGAGACGGGCGTGATCGCGGTGGACGAGGACGACTTCGTCTTCGACACCAACGGCTCGATCACCGACAGTGCCGCGATCGGCGACCTCGACACGCCGATCACCGAGGACCACCGCTTCGGCCCGAGCGCCGAGCTCTGGAAGCAGGCGACCGAGCACTTCTACGGCCTGACGGGCGATCGCCCCCGGCCGAGGGACTACCCCACCCCCCGGCACGCACGGTCACGCCCGGTCCCTCCGCGCGGAGTTGCAGTGGAGGCACGCCGGCCGGAGGCCGCCGCCCGCGCCGCCGCGGCTCAGGGGCACGACGTGGTCCGCCGTGTCCGCGACGCCTGTGCAGCCGGGCAGACGCAGCACGCAGGGCTGCCCCAGCATCGCGCCGCGGGCACTGCGGTAGGACGGGTCGCCGTAGACGGCGTTCTTGTAGGCCCTGCGCTCCCCCGAGTGGACGCCGCACCGGGAGCCGCGCGACGGGGTGCCGCAGTCGAGGCAGGTCGTGAGCGTCACGCGGCCGCCTTCACGGTTCGCACGGAGAGCCTGCTGAGCGGGATCTGGCGCTGGTGACGCTCGAATGCACGCCCGTCGACATCGCGATTAGCGTGATTGGCCAGGGCCGCGGGGTCTATTCGCCACGGGTGCTACGCCTCGGGGACCAGGCGCTGCGGGACACAGGCATGAGCGGGCGACCGCTGACGCGACACTGCGCCCATGCCGCCCTCACGCAACCGATGACGAGGGTCGCGCCTGGCGGTCGCCCGTTGCCCTACAACCCCGATGAAGCCGCCGAGCCTCGGCGGCT
>JAKAMV010000800.1 GCA_021812735.1 Chloroflexota bacterium
TCTCACGCGGGTCGCGATGCGCGTGGAGCATGTAGGCGGCCATCCGGGCGCGCATCACACGCTCGCTGGGGGTCAGGGACTCGCGCCTCACGGAATGGTCTCAGCGAGGCGCTCGCCGTCCACCATGACAGGATCCGGGGCCGCCACGCGAGGGACCTCCGAGCGCCGTTCCCGGCGGCCGGGGCGGCCGGGCGCAGGCGCGATCGAGTTAACCCCGTAGGGGTGTCGCACTTCGGCCGCCCGCGCTCGCCAAGATCCGCCCAGGTGTCGCGCCCGTCGTCGCCACATGGTCGCGACCCGGTCGCGGCTGGTCCAGCGCGAGGCGCCAGGGACGCGACGAGGGGCGCGCATGCCGTCCCCGCTCATATCGTGCCTGCGAGCATCGGGATCGCCTGCAGGACGCGGTCGTCCAGCGCCTCGAGCGCCGTAGGGTCGGATAGGTCGCCTGGCCGTAGCCACGACCAGGGTTCGCCGGTCCAGTGCGGCGCGAAGTCGACGACGCGGGCCTCGGCCCCCTCCGGCGTTGTCCACGCGGCGCCGTATGGGTCGGCGACGAGGGCGGGCTCGGCGACCATCCAGGCGGTGACGACCGAGCCCTCCGTTCCGGGCCTGCGCAGCCGTGCCCGGACCGAGGCGGCCCGGCGGGCCGAGTCGACCACGAACCCGACGTGGAGCGGGGCGCCGCCCGGGAGGCCGTGGAAGATGCGCCGGTAGCGGTCGAGCTTGCCGGCCAGGACCGGGCCGCGCTCGGTGCCCAGATCCCGTTCGATGACCAGCAGGATCGACGCCTCGCCGACGCGGACCACCGCCAGGGCGTCCGGGCGCAGGAGCCCGCTGACCAGCCGGATCAGCGGCCGCTCGGGCACCCAGGCGGCGAGGCCGAACCCGCGCTCCGGGTCGCCGGCCCGCAGGAAGGCGGCAAAGACGTCGTGGGTGGCCAGGCCGTGGATCACGGGCGACACGCTCTCGGGCACGCCATCGGAGAGCGGCGGCCGTCCGTCGGGCCAGATGGAGCGCTCGAGGGCGGCCCGCACGGGCTTGGTCAACGCATAGGCGTACCGCCCGCGGGGCCGCTGGCTGTTAGCCGCCCAGAAGCCGGCGAGCAAGCCGTACTCGACGAGGCGCGCCAGCCGCCGTTGCGCGACACGCCGGTGGCCGTACGCGAGCAGGCCCGCGAGCTCGGCTGTGACGACGTCGCCGTGGACGAGCCAGAGCAGCAGGCCCCGGTCGCGCTCGGGCAGCGCCGACCAAGCCGCGATCCCGGGTCCCGGCCGGGTGCCCAGGCGCCGGCCCGCCGTCATGGCGCGCCACCTGTGCAGACGGATCCGGGCCTGCCTCGGCCGGCGGACCGCGTGCGCGAGGGCGGTGCCTCCCGGGTCCTGATGGTCATGGCACCTTGCTCCACTTGGCTCCCGGCTCGAACTGCGTCGACCGGGCGGCATCGCGGTGCCTCGCCTCCCGGCCGACGCCCGCGCCGCTGGCGCCAGGCGCCCGACCAAGCGAGCCCACTAGAATCCCTGAGCCGAAGGTACGGACCGCTGGCCCTTGGGTCAACGTCGGACGTGTACGGAACTGCGTACGTCTGGAGCGTGATGGCGGGCGGACTGGCGTTCGAGACGAGCGATCAGTAGCCACACGGACCCGCCTGGCCCATCGACCGCAAACCTTCCACAACCGTGGTAGCTTGTCGCCATGCAACGTGATCCAGACGACGACCTCCAGGACGAGCTGCCGCGCATCGGCCCAGCGGGAGCAGCCATCGGCCTGTCGCCGCGCATGGTCCGCTACCTCGAGGAGCAGGGCGTCATCGCGGCCGAGCGGGGGCGCGGCCCGCGCGGCCACCGCCACTACCCGCCGCCGGAGATGCACCTCGGTCGCGCCGCCGCTAGGGCCATGGACGACGGCCATCCGACGGCCACGCTGCGCGCCCTCCGGGCGCTCGCGGAGCAGCGTGTCGCAGCTGCACGCTCCTCCGGCGACCCGCTCGCGTGGTTCGAACTGCTGGCACTGGCCCGAGCCGTCGAGGCCACCCGTCGGGCCGACGAGCCTGAGCCCGGACCGCCGCATCCGCCCGGCGCGCGACCCGAGCCTCGCCGACGGCCATGACCGCCCTCCCGCGCATCGCCTAGACAGAGCGGTCCGGAACCGGAGGCCGACTCCTCTTCGTCGTCGACCTGCGGCCCGTCGCGGGCGCCGTGGTCGGCGCGATCCTGCTCCTCGCTCCGTTTCTGACGACGCCGCTCGGTCGCCTCAGCTCGCCGTTCGCCCTCCTGGTCGTGCTGCCACCGCTCGCGCTCGCCCTCGAGGCATTCGGTTGGCGCGAGCGGCTCGCGAGCCGGCTCACACAGATCAGGCGCCCGATGCCCCGCCTGCTCGCGACCTACGCTGCGTGGCTCGCGACGAGCGCCGCGCTCACCCTCGACGTCGCCGCGGTCGCCGCCGCCTCGGTGGGAATCGCGGTGGCCGGCCCTCGCGCTTGGGAGAGGCGCTGGCAGCTCGGGTGCGCGATCCTGGGCGCCAACGTCGGCTCGCTGCTCCTGCCATTCAGCAACCTCACGAACCTCGTGCTGGTGTCGGCCTCGGGCATCGGCTTCGCGGCGTACGTTCGCGCGGCCGTCTGGCCGCAGGTCGCGGCGGCGTCTGCCCGGCGTACTGTTCGCGCTCCGGACGCGCCGCGTCATCGCTGATCCGGCGGACTCGGACGGCTCGGAGGCGCCACCGCCGGTACAGGCCGACACGACGCCGGTCCCTCGGGCGGCGGCCCGGTTCGCGGGCGGCGTGGCCGTCCTGGGTGCCGTCGGCGCTGGTGTCGTGGGGCTTGTCGGTGGTGAGATGGCGGTCCCGTTCGCCCTGAGCGCCGCGGCCCTTGCCGGAACGGCCATCGCAACCGGCCGCCTGACGACACGAGCTCTGCTCGGGAGCATCCCGCTCGCGGGCCTTGTGGTGATCGGCATCGCGGCGGTCGCGAGTGGTCCGATCATCATCGCCGCCGGCTCGCTGCCCCGGCCGGACGCGACGGCCGGAGGCATCCTCCTTGCGGCCGCGGTTGGGGGCCTCGTCGCCGCGCCCGCGAACAACCTGCCGGCCGCAGCCCTCGGGGCGGTGTGGCTCGCCCGCGCGAACCCGGCCACGATCGTGGCCTTCCTGATCGGGACAAACGTCGCCGCGCTCGCGACGCCACACGGATCGGCCGCCACGATCCTCGCAAGGGCCGCCGGCGCACAGCACGGGGTCGAGACCACGGCCCGCGCCTATCTCGGCTCCGTGTGGCGATACGCTCTGGTCGGCGCGCTCGCCGGCCTCGCGGCACTCCTTCTCGTCGCGAGATAGCAGTCGAGCACCAGGGGAGGGACGCCGGTGCGAGATCCCGAACCTCCCATCGGGCCTCGTGGCGTCTCCTGTGGTCGATGAGATCGCTGGCCGTTCACATCGTGTCCGGCGACGATTGACCCCCGTCGAGGGACCGACTACGCTGGCTGCAATCCGGCGATGGTGTCCGCCGAGGCGCTGAGCGCCTGAACCGCCCGCATGGGCTGATGGCCCCTGGACTGCAATGGCAGGCCCGGGGCCTTTCTTGTGCCCCATGCGGAGGACGGTGCGTGGACAACGACGCTGCTGATGTCCCCGGGGCTCACGTTCGGCACGATCTCGGCGCTGTACGGACTCACGAACCGCTACATCGATCAGGCCGCGTATACGGTGCTCGTCACCGTCGTCATCCTCTCGGCCGTCGTGCCGACGCTGATCGCGACGCGCTTCTTCGAGCCCGAGACGATCGACGAGCTCGCGGCGGAGGAGGTCGAGGCGGCCGAGGAGATCGACGCAGTGCCTGTCCCCCGCCCGCACACCACGGATGCGTATGACGATGACTGGGCCGCTGCGCAGGCAGACCGCCGCGCGGCGGGCGAATGAGAGACCAGAGGAGGCAGGGACGATGAAGGGGTACGCGCGGGGAGTCCGCGTCACGGTCTACCTGAGCCAGACCGACCACACCCGGCAGGCGTCGAACTACATGCGGATCGTCGACTACCTGCGCAAGGAGGGCGCCGCCGGCGCCACGGTGATCCGGGGCTTCGCGGGCTTCGGCGCCAGCAGCCGGGTGAGCAAGGCGACCCTCGTCGACGTGGAGCAGCACCTCCCCGCGATCGTCATCTGGGTCGACGCCCCCGAGCGGGTCGAGCGGCTGCTGCCGGGCGTGCGCGAGCGCGCCGGGGGCGGCATGGTCGTGCTCGAGGAGGTCCAGATCGCCGGGTACGGCGGCCGCGGGGTGGACCAGCTCCGGTTCGACCTGCACGTCGAGGACGTGATGCGCACCGAGGTCGTGAGCGTGCGCGACGACGCGCCGCTGCGCGAGGCGGTGGAGCTCCTCATCGGCCAGGAGTTCCGCG
>JAKAMV010000801.1 GCA_021812735.1 Chloroflexota bacterium
CGTAGGCCTGCTCGTCGGGCATCCGCAGCGCCGGCAGGTCCGGCGTGAGCGCCTCGATGGGCTCGGTGATGAGGTAGAAGTGCTCCGCCGCGTGGAGCGGGACCACCACCTCGTCCTGGCCGGCCAGCTGGCGCGCCCACATGCCCGTGCAGTTGACGACGGCCTCGCAGTCGATCGTCCCGCGCTCCGTCTCGACGCCGGCCACCCGGCCGTCGCGGCGGAGCACGCGGGTGACCCTCGTGTTCTCCAGCACCCGGGCGCCGGCCATCTTCGCCGCCTTCGCGAGGGCCATCGTCGTGTCGGTGGGGTTCGCCACGCCGTCGCCGGGGATGAACGCCGCGCCGAGGATCCCGTCGGTGTTGAGCAGCGGCCACATCTCGCCCAGTCGATCGGGACCGATGAACTCCATCTCCACGTTGTTGAGCCTCGCCATCGAGGCGTTGCGCCGGATCTCCTCCCAGCGGCCGGGCGTGTGCGCCACCAGGAGCGAGCCGTGCTGGATGAAGCCCGTGCCATCCCCCGTGCGGAGCTCGAGGTCGCGGAACAGCTCCTTCGCGTAGCTCGCGAGGATGGTCATGTTGTACGTGGCTCGCAGCTGGCCCACGAGGCCGGCCGCATGCCACGTGGTCCCGCTGGTGAGGCGCTTGCGCTCGAGCAGCACGACGTCGGTCCACCCCCGCTCGGTGAGGTGGAAGAGGACGCTGGCGCCGACGATGCCGCCGCCGATCACGACGACGCGGGCCGACTTGGGGAGCTGCGGCGCGGCGGCCCCCGGGGCGACGGCGACAGGCGATCCGTCCGGCATCGTGTTCGACTCCTCGTGCAGCGGAGACGCCAACGGCAGGCCGGGGACGCGGCCGGGCGGCAATCGTAACACCGCGGTATTAGGAATTCCGGCGCGTCGGGCAGCCGGTCAGGGGCGGGGGCGCAGCGCGGCGCGCGCGGCCTCGAGCATCAGGCGCCGCAGCTGGTCCGCGTCCAGCCCCGGCGCCTGGATCGCCGTGCCCAGCGACGCCCCGTCCCCGAGGATGATGAACAGGTCCACGATGTCGTCGACCGGGGCGGCCGGCTCGAACGCGCCGGACGCGATCCCCGCCTCGATCGCCGCGCGGAAGGGCGGACGCCACGCGTCGTAGAAGCGGTCGAGCTTCGCGCGCAGCTCGTCGTCCCGGGCCATGGCGCAGAACTCGATCCAGATCCGCGAGCGCCACATCGCAGGCTCGGGCAGCGAGGCGTACAGCAGCGCCACCAGCTTGGCCCACGGGTCCCCCGCCGCGGGAACCGCGTCGGTCCAGGCTCGCAGGCGGCGCTCCGCCGACCAGTCGAACAGCTCCGCGACCAGCCGGTCACGGCTCTCGAAGTAGTGCTGGACGGTGCCGACGGACACGCCGGCCGCCTCGGCGACGTCGCGGAGGCGGCTCCGCTCCACGCCGTGCGTCACGAGCAGCGCCTCGGCCGCGGACAGGATCCGCTCCCGCTGGGCCTGTCGCTGCGACTCGTTGCGGGGCCGGCCGGCCATGGTCCTCCCGATCAGGCGTTCGTCATACAGCAGTATGACAACCGCGAGGCGCGCCGCGGCAGGGTGCACGACGGCCCCGCGTCGCCGCGGGGCCGTCGGGATGCGCGCTGGGGCCGCCGATCAGCTGGGCGAGGCCGTCGGCGCAGCGGAGCCGCTGGGGGCCGGCGACGTGCCGGTGACCGCGTCGATGGCGGCCTTGATCTGGTCGTACGTGGGGATCTGGCCGGCGTTGCCGACGAACTTGCCGTTGACGAACACACTCGGGGTGCCCGTGACCTCGGACGGGATGCTGGCCATCTCCTGGTCGATCGCCGCATCGTGCGTCCCGTTCTCAACGCACGGGGTGAACGTGGTCATGTCCATCCCGGCCGCCGCTCCGATGGCGAGGAGGCGTGCCTGTGTGAAGGCGGAGGCGTCCTCGGTCGGCGACTGGTTCGCGTACAGCCAGTCGTGCATCGTCCAGAACTTGTTCTGGTCGGCCGCGCACCAGGCGGCGTTCGCCGCGTCGCGCGAGGCGTGGTTGCCCTGGCTGAGATCGATGGTCAGGAAGTCGTGCCAGACGATCTTCGCCGTGCCCGGGACGACGTAGTTGGTGACGACCTGGTCCTCGGTCCCCATCTCGGTGAAGTAGTAGCAGGACGAGCAGCGGAAGTCGCCGTACAGGTCGATCGTGACCGGGGCGTTGGGGTCGCCCATCGTGCGGTCGCTGGTGGGCACCGACGCCGGCAGCTTGATCTGCGGCGTCACCAGGGCGGCCGTCGAGGACGACGGCGAGTTCGACAGCTGCTGGACCATGACGAATGCCACGATCAGCACGCCGATGACGATGGCGCCGATGGTGATCAGCGCCGTCCGGTTGGGCCCGCCGCTCCGCTTGGAGGCCTTGACCCGGTTCGGCTGCCAGGCGCCCGTGGATCCCCTGGTCGAGGGGCGCTGGCCCGACGGCCGATTCGATGACGGGGCCGACGCGGCGGGACGGTTCGGCGCGCGGTTGCTGCCGCGCTGCTGCTTGGCCATGGTCTCCTCTAGCCCAGGTTGACGACGACGGTCTTGAGCTCGGTGAGGCGCTCCATCGAGAAGCGCCCCCCGACGCGGCCCACGCCGCTGTCAGCACCGGCCCCACCCCCGAACGGAAGGTGCGACTCCCAGTAGTTGGTGCCTTCGTTGATGTTGACCCATCCGGTTCTCACGGACTCGGCAAACCGGAGCCCGCGGGCGAGGTCGCGCGTGAAGACGGCGGCCAGCAGCCCGAACGGCGAGTCGTTGACGATCCTCAGCGCATCGGCTTCGGATTCGATGACAGTGATCGGCGCCACAGGTCCGAAGGTCTCGCTGAGCGCGACCTCCATGGTATCGGTGACGCCGTCCAGGACGGTGGGCTCATAGTAGAGGGGCGTTGCAAAGCCGCGCGCCCTGTGGCCGCCGACGACGAGCCGGGCGCCCTTGCCGACGGCGTCCTGGACGTGGGCGGCGGTCTTGGCGGCCTGGGCCTCGTTGTTGACGGGGCCCATCGTGGTGGCCTCGTCGGACGGGTTGCCCAGGCGGATCCGCGAGGCGACCGCGGCCGCCAGCCGCTCGACGAACGCGTCGTGGACCGCCTCCTGGACCAGGATCCGCTCGCCCGCCGTGCAGCTCTGGCCCGCGTTGAGGAAGCAGGCCGTGAGCGTGGCCTCCACGGCCTTGTCGAGGTCGGCGTCGTCGAGCACCACCAGCGGGCCGTTGCCGCCCATCTCCAGCAGCTGGTCCTTGCCGGCGGCGCGCGTCGCGACCTTGAGGCCCGCCTCGACCGAGCCCACGAACCCCACCGAGGACACGTCCGCGTGGCCGGCGATCTCGTCGCCCACCTCCCGGCCGGGCCCGGTCACGATGTTGAAGACCCCGGCCGGCAGGTCGGCGTCCACGAAGCAGCGGGCCATCTCGATCGAGCAGGCGGACGTGTTCGACGCCGGGTTCCAGACCACGGCGTTGCCGGCCGCGAGCGCCGGCAGGATGATCTCGCCGGCCATCGTGTACGGCCAGTTCCACGGGGTGATCACCGAGACGACGCCGCGCGGCACCCGATACACCAGCACGCGCTTGTTGGCGTCGTACGAGGGCAGGATCAGCCCCTCCAGGCGAGTGGCGTCGGCGACCGCCATCCGGAAGTAGACGAGGAGCTCCTCGACCTCGCCCCTGGCCTCGGCGATCGGCTTGCCCTGGTCCTGGGTTAGGGCGCGGGCGAGCACCTCGCGGCGCTCCTCCACCCGAGCCCCGATGCGCTCGATCGCGGTCGCCCGGTCGAACGCGGACAGCCTCGCCCAGCCGGCCTTGGCCGCCTTCGCCGCCGCGATCGCGCGCCTCGCGTCCGGCCGGCCGCCCAGGGGGACGGTGGCGAACGTCTCGCCGGTGCCCGGGTTGACGGCCTCGAAGGTGTCGCCGGACTCGGCGGCGCACCATGCGCCGTTGATGAACATGGCCCGCTGCTCGGCCGTCATAACGCCTCCCGCGTCGCGAATGCCTGGCCCGCTCAGGCGGGCGTGTGCCGGTAGAACTCAGTGCGCTCGGGGGCGAGCGGCGTGTTGCCGAGGATGAGGTCGGCCGCCTTCTCGGCCAGCATCATGACCGGCGCGTAGATGTTGCCGTTGGTGACATAGGGCATCGAGGACGCGTCCACCACCTTGAGGCCGTCCACGCCGTGGACGCCCATCGTCAGCGGGTCCAGCACCGACATCGCGTCCGTGCCCATGCGCGCGGTGCACGACGGGTGGAGCGCCGTCTCGCCGTCTCGGCCCACCCAGTCGAGGATCTCCTCGTCCGTCTGGACGCCCGGCCCGGGCGACGTCTCGCCCTTGCTGAACGGCTCGAACGCCTTCTGGTTGAGGATGCCCC
>JAKAMV010000072.1 GCA_021812735.1 Chloroflexota bacterium
GGAGGACGCCGCGGCGGCCGGCAGAGTGGCCCATGCCGAGGCGGAGCAGGCGCGGGACGGTCTCACGCGCGAAGCGGCTGAACTCCGCCGCAAGCTCGGCCGCTATTTCGCGGCCTTCGAGGCGGGCGAGCTGGACTCGCCGCTCGTGCAGGCCCGACTGGCCGAGCTGCAGGCCCAGCTGGCGGCGATCGAGGCACGCCTGGCCGAGGCGCCCCGCGCGGACGCCGGATCGACGGCGGGGCCTGTCGAGGCCGCCCTCGTCTCGTGGGCCCTCAGTCAGGCCCTGGGCGAGGTCCTGCGGCAGGGACAGCGAGCCCGTACCAAGGCGCTGCTGAGGCTACTCATTGGCGAGATCCGCGTCGTCTCACCGGATGACATCCGGCCGACCTACAGAGTGCCGCCTGCGGTTCGCACACCGAGGGAGTCTGGTAGGGGAGCCAGGACTCGAACCTGGAACCAGCGGGATATAAGCCCGCAGCTCTAACCGATTGAGCTACTCCCCCAGGCGATCGACCGGCCGGCCCGGCGGGTCGGCGACACTTCAGCCGCCCCCGGATCGGCGGCTCCTGCTCCGGAGGAGCCCGCCGATCCCGCGCCGCATCGGCGTGGGCTCGACGGCGGTGCCGCTGCCGGGGCTCCAGGTTGCGTTGGGACCGGTTGACGCGCGCCCTGGCTCCACGACGGGTGCCGTGGCGGTGCCGGAGGCGGCCGAGCCGTCGTCGAGCCCGAGCTGCGCCGCCAGGTCCTGGTCCTCGGGCGTCCACTCGCTCTTGAGGGGAAGGTCGTCCGGGTCAGGCGGCAGCTCCGTGCGCGGGGCGACGACGGGCGGGCGGCTGTACGTCGGTCCCCCGACGAGCTTGGGCATCGCAGCGAGCCCACGATCGTCGTTGTCCACAGATCTTCCTCACTGTCGGCGTAGGCGGCGGGCCGGCCGCCCTGTGGATGATAGCGAGCGCGCGCCGGTCCGCACCGCCTACAGGTGCAGCAGGACCGGCTTGATGATCTCGTGGAGTGCAACGAGGACAAGGTAGGCGATCGGGACGGCAGCCAACAACCCGAGCATCGCGCTCCAGACGGTTCTGGTGGTGCCCCCGTGCCCCGACCCCGAGGGGAGCGGCACGATCAGCCAGGTCACGGAGGCGCCGACCGCGCACACCAGCACGACGTAGAGCGCCACGAAGGCGATCCGCAGGTCGCCGCCCGGCAGCCGGGCGCCGGCGTCGAGCGCCATGTCGTAGGCGAGGAAGAGCACGCCAAGCACGAGCGCAACGCTCAGGCTGCTGGCGACCGCCCGGACCACCGGGCGCGGCGCGTGTCGGAACTGGCGCCAGCGGACCTCGAAGTAGCCGCGCTGGCGGACCTCCGTCCGGCTCGGCCGTTCAGTCGAGGGGCTGGCCATCGCTGCCCAGCACCGCGATCCGCCGCGGCGGCAGGGTCTCGGGGGTGTGCCTGGCCACGTGCTCCACGACGGTGGCCACCCGGTCCAGTTCCGCTTCAGTGGTCCAGAACCCGATCGAGAGGCGGAGGGCGTCGATCGCGGGCAGGTCGCGAAGGGTTGCCATCGCCCGCGGTGCCACCTCTGCCAGGGCTCTGGCTGCGGTCCAGCCGGCGATCCGGAACGACACGAGCGTGCCCTGGACCGGCCGCGGCGTGACCACGGTGACGCCGGCGATCCCGGCGAGGCGGTCGGCCATGCCGCGCGAGAGGCGGACGGCCCGCTCCTGCATCCAGGGCACGCCCACGTACATGGTCAGCCAGCCGAGGCTGCGCGCGAAGCCGACGACGGACGGCCGGTGGAAGCCCGCGACCTCGAAGCGGCGGGCTCCGGGATGGAGCGTCGGCGCGTCGAAGTCGAACGTCGCGTAGGAGCCGTACCCCGAGAGAGCGGGCGTCGTGGCTTCGGCGAACGGGCGATGCACCCACAGGGCGCCCATCCCCTCGGGGCCGAGGAGCCACTTCTGGCCGGGCATGGCGTAGGCGTCGACACCCAGCTCGTCGAGGGCCACGGGGATGGCACCCGCGGACTGGGCACCGTCGATGATGATGGCGGCGCCGGACCCCCGCGCCAGTGCCCCGAGGCGCCCGACTGGCAGCACAGCGCCCGTGGTCCACAGGACGTGGCTCGCGACGATCGCCCGAGCCGGCCGCTCCAGGGCCGCGGCGAACGCGGCAACCACCTCGTCGGGCTCGCCACCGTCGCCCACGTCGACCCGCTCCACCTCAACGCCCAGGCGGTCGCGGAGCGTCAGCAGCGGACCGAGGCCGCCGGGGTGCTCGTGCCTGGTCGTCAGCACGCGGTCGCCCGGGCGCCAGGGAAGCGATGCGATCACCGCGCTCAGCCCGTCGGTGGTGGAGTGGGTCAGCGCGATGTCCGCCGGGTCCGCCACCATCACCGCCGCCACCGAGGCCCGCGCCTCCTCCGCTCGCGCCAGCGCCTCAGGCCACAGGTCCGGCGCCGCCCGGCCGGTCGCCACCTCGCGCGCCAGCTGCTCGTCCATGGCCCGCTGAGACTCGGCCGGGATCGGCCCGCAGGTCCCGGCGTTCAAGTAGATCCCGGCTCTGGTGGCGGGCAGGAGCTCGCGGACAGCGGCGACCTTCTCGGCGTCGGACATGAACGGGGAGAGCACGCCCGTATGATATCGAGGCGCCTGCGCAGGGCCGGCGCCACGTCCTCGCCTGGAGGCCCGCGTGTCCGGCTTCGCCCGTCCAGAGCTCCTCGCCACGCCGGAGTGGCTGGCCGAGAACCTCGATCGGCCCGACCTGCGCGTGCTCGATGTGCGCTGGCGAACCGACGGCTCGGCGAGGACGCTGTACCTCACCGGCCACGTGCCCGGGGCGGTCCACCTCGACTGGCGGGAGTCCGTGGCGCAGGTTGCCGACGGCGGGACCGCGTTCCTGCTGGCGACGCCCGACCGCATGGCCGAGGCGATGTCGCGGGCCGGCATCGGCGACGGCTCGTCGGCGGTGATCTACGACGACACGCTGGGCTACTACGCCTCGCGCGTGTGGTGGAGCCTGCGCGCCTACGGGTACGAGGCGGCGCGCGTGCTCGAGGGTGGCTGGCCGGCATGGGTGGCCGCCGGCCACCAGGTCTCCAACGGCACGCCCGACCCTCGGCCGGCGACGTTCACCCCACGGGCGCAGGTCCGGCTTCGGCTGACGATCAGCGACGTCCGCAGCCTGCTCGGTTCGCCCGAAGCGCAGCTGCTCGACGCGCGCGGACCGGCCGAGTTCCACGGCTTCGAGGGCGAGGCCACGCGCCTGGGCCACATCCCGGGGGCGATCAACCTGCCCGCGGCAGCGCTCCACCGCCCGGGCACCCAGCTGCTGCGCGACCCGGACGACCTGCGCAACCTGCTGTTGCGGGCCAACGTGACCAAGAACCGGCGGCTCGTCTGCTACGACGCCGCCGGCGTTGTCGCCACGCGGCTCGCCTTCGTCCTGACGCTCCTGGGCCATGAGGACGTCGCCGTCTACGACGGCGGCTGGTCCGAGTGGGGTGAGCGCTTCGATCTGCTGCTCGGCCGCTGAGCCGAGCCGAGGTCGCGCCCTGCCGCGGCCGTGGGCCAGCCGCAGCCGCCACGGAGATCCCGGCCGCGGCAGCAGCGGCGTGGGTCAGGCAGTTCCCCCTGGACGCTCGCCCGAGCCGCCGCCCGAGCCGCCCGACCATTCGGTGCCGGCCCACGGGTCGGCAGCCGACTGGGGGTCGGGGGCTCCCGTCCCCCGTCCGGGTCCGGCCGCCTGCTCCGGGCTCGGGGTCGCCTGCGCCCACGGGTCGATGAAACCCGCCCCCTCCGCCGGCTTGTCGCCGGGCCTGGAGTACCGAGCCAGGATCTGCGCGCGGCGGTGGTTGACGCCCAGCATCAGCGCCCCCTGCGTGGGCAGCCCGAGCGAGGGCGCCTCGTACTCGGCGTCGGTCACGGGCAGGAACCGGCCGGTGAGGTCGGTGAGCGCCTCACGGAGATTGGCGGCGGCAGCGGGCAGGTGGAGCGTGCCGGTCACGCGGAAGGGCGGCACCGAGATGATCGCCTCGTGCTGCATCTTCGGGGCGCGCAGTTCCGGGGAGGCCGACACGGGCGTGTCCACCACGGCGAACAGCACCGCATCGAGGTTGATCTGCGCGACGTCGGCATCGATCGCCGGGCTCTTGCCGTCGTAGTCCGTCACCCGCACGTCCTCGAGCACCAGGAACGACGACTCGGACAGGTTGAGAAGGTCGCTGACTCGGTGCTGGCGCGTGCGGATGGTGCCGCGGGCGACGAGGGCGTCGGTGTACAGGGTGAGCTCGATCTGCCCGAGCTCCGAGAAGGCGGCGAACATCGGATCCTCTCCCCGGTCAGGCCGCTGGACACGGCGCGTGCCGGCTCAGCATACGGGCCGGGGGCGCAGCCCGTACATCGGTCGATCGGCCTACGGCGCGGAGCCCGGACGCCGGGCGCTCGCGGTCACCAGGTGCTCGGCCCCGTGCTGCAGGCCCTCGTACAGGGCGGCGACCGTGGCGGTCGTGTCGGCCTCGGCTGCCGGCTTGTCGAGTCGCAGGCGGGCGATGCGCGGGAAGCGCAGGGCGTAGCCGGACCGGTGGCGCGTGCTGCGCATGATGACGTCGAACGCCACCTCGACGACCACCGACGGCTCCACGCGCCGGTAGCGGCCGTGGACCGAGAGCGTGTGGGCCTCGAACCAGCGGGTCATCTCGGCGATCTCCGCGTCCGTCAGGCCGCTGTACGCCTTGCCGATCGTGACCAGCTCGCCTGAGGTCGCGTCGCGGACCGCGAACGTGTAGTCGGAGAGGACGCCGTGACGCTTGCCGTGGCCCACCTCGACCCCCACCACCACGCAGTCCAGCGTCGCGAGCGCCTTCTTCATCTTCAGCCAGCCGAGGCCGCGGCGGCCGGGCGTGTAGGCGCTCGAGGGGTCCTTGACCATCAGCCCCTCGTTGCGCCGCGCGCGCGCTGCGGTGAAGGCGGCCTCGAGCCCGTCGACGGAGTCGACCGACGCGAGGTGGCTGAGCGCGAAGCCCCCGCCGTCAGCGGCGAGCGGCAGGTCCAGCGCCTCGAGCCGCGCTCGTCGCTCGGCCAGCGGGGTGTCCAGCAGCGGCTGGACCACGCCGTCGTTGTCCCGGTCGAGGGCGAGCGCGTCCCACGCGACGAAGATCACCGGGATCTCCGATCGGATCCGCGCGGACGGCGCCCTGCGTCCGAGCCGCGCCTGCAGCCGGAGGAACGGCAGCACGACGCCGTCCCTCCAGGCCAGCACCTCCCCGTCGAGGATCCCGGTCCAGGGCAGGCTGCGAGCCGCCTCGACGATCTCGGGGAACTGGCCGCCGATGTCGTTGAGGTCGCGCGAGAAGAGGCGGACGTCGTTCCCGCGCCGGTGCAGCTGGGCGCGGATGCCGTCGTACTTGTCCTCGACCCAGGCGACCGGGCCGAGGCGAGCCAGGATGTCGGGAGCGTCCTCGGCTGGCGAGGCCAGCATGAACCGGATGGGCCGGAAGAGGGCGACCCCTGCATCGGCGAGGCGGTCCTCGAGGGCCAGTGTCGCGGCCGCCCCCACATCGCCGGTGAGCTGCGTTGCCCGCTTGACTGCCTCGAGCGGGCGGTCGAACGCGCGGGCGATGGCGGCCTCGAGCAGACCCTCCCGCAGCCCGATGCGGAGCTCGCCGGTCAGCACCTTCACCACGGCGCCTGCCGTGCTCGGCGAGCAGCGCCGCAGGAGGCCCTGGAGCCGTTCCTGCTTGGCGGCTGCGCCGGCGGCCGCCTCGATCTCGCCGAATGCCGCGCGCACCTCGGCAAGCGAGGGCTCTGCGCCGGGGTCCCGGGCGTGGCCCGCCTCCGCCAGCACGTCGCGCACCGACGCCGCGATGTCCGACGAGCGGTTGTACGCACGCCCGAGCGCCCCCTCGTCCACCCCCGCCACGGCGCGCACCGCGGCCGCAAGCCCGGCCCAGCCGACGCCGATCGTCCGCTGGTCGGTCTCGGGGAACGGGCGCCCGGTGAGGAACACGGCGGCGACGGGCAGGTCAGTCGCGTCGAGCGAGCCGAGATAGGCCGCGAGGATGGACGTCTTCTCGGACGTCTTCGTCGTGGCGGATACGCGCTCGGCGACCTCGGCCCAACGGCGCATGACGGCGATGGTATAGGGTGAGCGGTGATGCTCCACCGACGCTGGTTCCCCGATCACATCGAGGGCGAGACAGTCGTCCTCCGGCGGCACACTCGCGACAATCTGGCCGATTTCCAGCGCTGGTACCAGGATCCCGAGGTGGCGCGCCTGACGCGGTACCAGGAGGGGCCGATGCGCCCCGACGAGGTGGAGCGGTTCTTCATGATGCGCGCCGTCGGGCCGGACGCCCTGGCGATGGGCATCCACGTCCGCGCCACCGATCGGCTCATCGGGTCGTGCGCCTTCAGCCAGCTCGACGCGGACAACGGCTCGGCGCTGTTCCACATCACCATCGGCGAGCACGACTGCTGGGGCAAGGGCTACGGCAGCGAGGCAACGGCGCTGATGGTGGACCATGCGTTCAGCGGCCTCAACCTGCACCGGGTCGCGCTGTCGGTGTTCGCGTTCAACGAGCGCGCGGTCCGCGCCTACCAGCGCGCCGGGTTCGTGGACGAGGGGCGGTCACGCGAGGCCATCTGGCGGGACGGACGCTGGTGGGACGAGCTGCACATGAGCGTGCTCGAGCCCGAGTGGCGAGCCCGTCGCTGGCGGGAGCGGGCCGCCGCCGAGGGCCGGCCGCTCGGCACGGGGAGGCGTTGACGTTGGCGTCCGCCGGGCCCGAGGCCGATGCCGCCCGGGCCGCGTTCCGGCAGCTGACGGGCGCGAGGGGCCACGCGGTGGACAACGCGCGGGCTGCGGCCGCGGGACTGGAGGCGGCGTTCGTGGCCGGCGCACTCGAGCGCACGCCGACGCTCGACTTGATGCTGGCCGACCTTGCTCGGGCGCTGGCGGCCGACGAGGGCGAGAAGCTGGGCGGCAAGAGCGCCGAGGCTGCGCGCTTCATTCTCCGGGCCGTCTCCCGCGAGCTGGACCGGGCGTAGGGCGAGCCGCAGTCCGGATCAGCGGACCCTGCCCGGCGCGGCGCGGGGCCACGCCCGCTGTGCGCTTGGCGAGGCGTCTGGCGTCTGTCCGCCAGCCATGCCCGTGCTGACTCCTCGGCGGCTGGCGTCTGTCTGTCAGCCATGCTCGTGACGACTGCTAGGCGTGCGACCGCCCTGCCGGCGAACGGAAGTCCGGCGGGATCGCAACCTTCAGCCGTCGCCAATGCCCGGTGTGCATCAGCGACGCTCGAGCGGGGGGCGGCTCGAGGCTAGCAGTCCTGTGGCGCATGAGTGACCGGCGAAGCGGCATCAAGCGAGCCCGCCGCAGCCAGCCGCCCCTTGAGGGGTCCCGCCGCGCTTGAGGCCGGCGCCGATCGTCCGAGCGCAGCCCCGCGCAACCCCGAGATGCGCCGGGGTCAGCCGGTGGCCCGCACGTCCGACGGTGAGCCCGCGGCCATCGGCGCCGCCGCTGCGCTCCTAGGACCCCAGCTCGAGCGCGGCCAGGAGATCGGCGCCGGCGCGCCACGCGGACGGGTTGTCGTGCTCGAGCCGGCGGGCCTCGTGACCCAGGCGGGCGGCCACGTCGGGATACTCGTCGCGCAGGTGCCCGCCGGGGCGGAACCTGCCGGCAGCGTCATGGAGGAACACCGCGTACAGCGTCTCGGGATCCGCCTGGGCGATGTGCGTCTCGGCCTCGGGCTGGAAGTCGATGGGCACCATCAGCCGGGCGAAGAACGCGCCCACCTCGTCCACCAGCGGGTCCACGCCCTGCGAGTGGCCGGCCCAGCGCACGATCGGCGCCCTTGACACGAACGCCACGAACGTCTCGTGCTCGTCGGCCGCGTCCGCCAGCATCGTCCCGCCGAAGCTGAGGAACTGGTTGGTCTCGGGGATGCGGTCCGCCACCTGGATCCGGCCCCAGCTGAACGGCTGGCTGCGGGGCAGCGACTTGCGGCGGTTGAAGGTCGCAAGCTGGCCGCGGCCCAGATGCACCTCCCAGAACGTGATCTCCTCGGGGTCGAAGTGCTCGAGGGTGGGCACGTCGCGCAGGGCCACGAGCAGCCGCGGACCCGGCGTCGTCCCGGACAGCAGGCCGTCGCGCAGCTCGAAGCCGAGGTGGGCGAGGTCGGCCGCGGTCCCCGCCAGCCAGTCGCCGCCCCACTCCACGTCCCCCGGCCACGGCCGTGCCAGATGCCCGCTCATGCGTGACTCCTCGGCTCCGCGGCCGGAGCCTCGTTCCGGGCGCGACGCCGCCCGCCGGCGAGGAGCGCAACCGCGCCCCCGAGGGATGTGATGAGCAGCGACAGGGCGTGCAGGAGCACCGCGAACGCCAGCGCGGACTCGCGGTCGATCCCCACGGACGCCGCGATGGTCACCGCCGCCAGCTCGAAGGTGCCCACGTAGCCCGGGGCGGCGGGCACCGCGGTCGCGAGGTTGACGCCCGCTGCGAGCAGCGCGGCCTGGCCCATCGTGGGCTCGACGCCCACGGACTGGGCAGCGGCGGCGAACCCGAGCACGGCGCACGACCACGACACCATCGTGAAGCCGAGCGAGGCTGCCATCACGCGCATGCTGCGCGCCACCGCAAGGCCAGCCCGAAGCCGGACCAGCAGTCCGTGGATTCGCGGCCAGCGGTTGATGAACGCCGACGCCCGGTCGGCGCCGGGCAGGCGGTGCGCGACCAGCCCGACGGCGATCGCCACCACCAGCAGCGCGGTCACCGCGAGTCCGACGAGGATCGCGGACGCCACGATGCCGCGGACCGACAGCACGAAGATCGCCAGCGCCGCGATGACGACGACCACGAGGGTGTCCATCACGCGCTCGACCACGATCGTTCCCAGGATCGTGGACTTCGAGAGCCCGGAGCGCTCGCCCAGGTCGTGACTCCGGACGACCTCGCCGAGGCGCGCCGGCAGGACGTTGTTGGCGAGGTAGCCCACGAGCAGCGAAGCGAGCGAGTCGCCGTAGCGCACCCGCCCCACAGGCGACAGCAGCACCTTCCAGCGCAAGGCGCGCGTCAGCAGGTCCACGCACACGAGGACGACGAGCAGCGTCAGCCACGCTGGCTGCGCGCTGCGCATGGCGTCCCATGCGGCGGAGACGTCCACGCTGTGGGCCACCAGGACCAGCGCGACCGCCGAGATCGCGATGCCCAGCGCTGCCCGGCCAAGGCCCCCGCGGTAGCGCATGGTCAAGCCGCGCCGACCTCGCGCGTCGGCACGCGGGGCTGCAGCTGCGGCGAGCGGCGGACGCCCGTCCGGTGCAGCAGGTAGCGTGTCACGACCCGCAGCGTCGAGAGCCCGTACACCACGCTGCGCCTGAAGTTGACCGAGCTGGCCTCCTCGAAGTAGCGGGTGGGCACGGCGATCTCGCCGATCTCGAGGCGGCGCGCCGCAACGACCTGTGCGATGAGGTCCTGGTCGAACACGAAGTCGTCCGAGTTGAGACGGTACGGGATGGTCTCGAGCAGGCGTCGCGAGTAGGCCCGCAGGCCGGTGTGGTACTCGGAGAGGTGCAGGCCGAAGGCGAGGTTCTCGACGCCTGTCAGGAAGCGGTTGGAGAGGTACTTCCACTTCGGCATGCCGCCCGCGAGCGGATCGCCCAGGAAGCGGCTGCCGAGCATGAGGTCCTTCTCGCCGGCCACGATGGGCGCCACGAGGTCGGGGATGCGCGTGGCGTCGTACTGGTAGTCGGGGTGGAGCATCACCACCACGTCCGCCCCCCACTCCAGCGCTCGGTCGTAGCAGGTCTTCTGGTTGCCGCCGTAGCCCAGGTTCTGGCGGTGGACGATCACCTCGAGGCCCAGCTGGCGGGCGATCTCGACCGTCTCGTCGCGGGACACGTCGTCGACGAGGATCACGTGGTGGACGATGTCGTGCGGGATGTCCGCGTACGTCCGCTCCAGCGTCTTGGCGGCGTTGTACGCGGGCATGACGATGACGATGCGCGGCACGTCGGGCATGACGCAACGATACCCGAGGCGGAGGCGGGCCCGAACCGGCACGTTCGTCCCGGGGCCGACGCCACAGTGGGGAGGGGCGGGCCCGGGGGCGGGCCCGCGGGCCGGCGGGCCGGCCAGCAGCCCGAGACGTCGATCGCGCTTACCATGCACCGGACCCCACCGCTCCAGAGGCGCTCGCGACATGACCGGCCGACCTGGCGACACGCCCGGCGCGGAACGCCACCCAAGACGTCCGGACGCCTGGACGGTCGTCCTCCTCGCCGTCCCGGTGGTGATCGTCCTGGTCCTGCTCGCGTTCGTCGCCGCGGATCCTGCCGTCGGCGTGACGGCCAGCAACGGCCCGTTCACCGACGAGTCCTGGGACGTCATGAACGCTCGCAACTTCGTCCTCCTGGGCGCGTGGGCCACCGACGACTGGACGCTCCAGCTGGTCAACCTGCCGTTCAGCCTGAGTGCCGCCGCTGTGTTCAGCGTCCTGGGTGTCGGCATCGTCCAGGCGCGCCTGGTCTCGATCGCGGCGACCGGGATCACGACCGCCGCGATCGGGCTCGGCCTGCGACGGCCCCTCGGTCCCGGCCCGGCGGCGCTCGCGTCGATGGCGTTCGCGGGCGCGACGCTGGTCCTCTACTACGGCAGGCTCGCGTTCCTCGAGCCCAGCGTGGCGATGTGGCTGACGCTCGGGACGCTCGCGGCCCTGCGGGCCCGCGGCGAGAGAGCCGGACGCTGGGGAATCCTCGCGGGGCTACTGCTCGCCCTGGCGGTGGGCACGAAGCCGTCGGCGCTCGCCGCGGTCGGCGGGCTCGTGGCCGCGGTCGCGGTGGTCGGCGCTCGCCAGGCGGCCGTCCGGCGGTGGGTCGCCGGCGCCGTCCTCGCGATCGCGTCGCTCGGGGGTGCATGGCTGGTCGCCGTCTGGCTGCCCAACCGGACCGCCATCTCGAACGTGCTCCGGATCTGGGCGTCGGAGCCCATCATCGCCCCCGTCCGGACCGTCCTGGGCCGCGTCACCGGCTTCCCCGGGCACAACGACAGGTTCATCTCGCAGTCGGTGCCGCTCCTGGCCGCCGGAATCGCCGGCTGGGCCGCCGGCGCCATGCGCTGGCAGCGCCTCTCCGCCGAGGTGCGCTTGCTGCTTGCCGCGGCGACGGGTTGGGTCGTCGCCGGCCTCGGCCTGCTCGTCGTGGCCCCGTACCGGCCCAACCGCTACGAGGAGCCGCTGCTGCCCGCCTTCGCGATCCTCCTCGGGATCGGGGTGCGCGTGGTGGCCGACGCCTGGACTGCGCGGTCGCGCCCCCAGACGCTGCTGGCGGGCACCGCCCTCGCCCTGTTGCTCGTCGCGCCCGGGGCCGCTGCGTACGCGGGCTGGATGGCCAACGCCACGTACCGGCTGCCCGCCATCCAGGCGGAGACGCTGGCGGCCATCCCGGCCGGGAGCGCCACGCAGGGGACGTACGCGCCGGCATTCGCGATGCGGGCCCGCGTCCTGACGATCGTGAGCCGCCCGGCCGACCAGATCTCCCCGGGTGATCTGTACGCGACGCGCAATGTGCGCTGGTTCGTCGGTGAGGACGGAGAGGCCCCGATCTGGGCGACCCTGCATCCCGCCGCCTGGGCCGCGCGCCAAGCCCTGCTGTGCAGCGACTGGGGGGCGACGCACGTGTGCGTCTACCGCCTCCCCTGACGCGGACGGCGCGCCCGTCCGACGCCCCACATGCGTGCGCGCAGCGGCGAGCACCTGCACCTGCCGGTGCACGTTGCCGGCCGGATCGCGCCGGTCGCACGGCGGCATCCCGCCCCGGAACGCGCCGGCATCACACGGCAGATGTCGCCCGCGCCCGCGCTTGCATCCAGCGACCGAACGGTGCGCTCATGGCGCAGCTGCTGCGGCGCGCGACCAGTCCGTGCGCTGCGGCGGTCGGTCTCGGCGGGCAGGCGCACGAATGTCTCGGCGGGAGACTGGGCCGTGCGCCGGGCGCAACGTCGAGTCTCGCGCCGCAGCACCAGCACCGCGTCCCGCAGCACCAGGCGGCGCGATGGGTGCCTCGAGCTGGCCGTCACGGTCTCGTCATGCTCCGGGCGTACCATTCGCGCGAACGAGATGCAGTCGCGCGTCCCGCAGCGTCGCGCCCTGGAGAACCCGGCCCATGTTCGACCGCCTCTTCGGCAGCCGCGCCGCCGACCCAGCCCTGGCCGGCCGCGTGCCGCCCGGCCAGTACCTCACCGAGAAGTTCCCCGTCCTCCACTACGGCTCGGTGCCCAAGGTGGACCTGGCGACCTGGGACTTCCGCGTCTACGGCGAGGTGGACAATCCCTTCCGCCTGACCTGGGCGGAGTTCGAGGCTCTGCCGCGAACCCAGCTCACCACGGACATCCACTGTGTGACGCGCTGGTCGAAGCTCGACACGCACTGGGAGGGTGTCAAGATCCAGACGATCCTCGAGCTGGCGCAGGTTCGTCCCGCCGCCACCCATGTCGTGGGCCACGCGGAGCAGGGCTACACAGCCAACCTGCCACTCGAGGTGCTCGACGACGACGTCATCCTCGCCGACACGTACGAAGGCGCCCCGCTCGAGCCCGACCATGGCTGGCCGCTCCGCATGATCGTTCCCAAGCGCTACTTCTGGAAGGGCCCCAAGTGGCTCCGCGGCCTCGAGTTCCTCAGCCGCGACCAGCCGGGCTTCTGGGAGCGCTACGGCTACCACAACGACGCCGATCCGTGGCGCGAGGAGCGGTTCAGCTCCGAGTGAGACGGGCCGGCCGGTTGCTCGATTGCGGCTATCGCCTGCCCACACGCACGACCATGTTCGTGAGGTGGCGGCGATCGAGGCGGTTAGTGTGCCTCGCTCTGGGTCGGGCGTCACGGCGGGAGCGTGGAGCATGCGCCGGCGCGACGTTGCGGGCTGAGCGAGCCGGTGCTGCCTACCCCGCGCTGACCGCGGCCAGCACCCGGCAGGCCCGCACTGTCACCCACGGGCTGGGCTCGCCGGGCCGGTCGATGTCCACGACCATCTTGCCGGCGTACGCGTAGCGGTTCGCCCAGCGGCCCTGCTCGTCCTGCTGCGCCAGCAGCCAGTCGACCGCGTGCCCGAGCCGCGCGTCCCGGCCGGCGCCCGCCTCGACCAGCGCCTCCAGGACCTGGAGCACGTCCGCGACGTAGCCCGACGGGAATCCGAGCCTGAACCACGACGAGCTGGGGTGCGCGTCGCGGGCGGGCATGGGGTAGTCGGCCACCGCGGGATCGCGCGACAGCAGGAAGTCCACCCCCGTCTCGAGCGCCGCCGCCACGGCCGGTGAGCGGCGGTCCGCGGGCACGCGGGCAAGCGCGAGCAGCGCCTTCGCCGCGCCCCACGCGCACGGACGTCCCTCGTTGGAACCACAGCGGAAGCCCGGGCCGGGCGTGTTGGCGGACCAGGTGACCTCGCCCTCGCCCGTGATCGCGGCGGCCTCCCAGGCGACGGCGCGCGCGACGCGCGGATCGTCGAGCCAGCCGAAGCCGAGCAGTGCGCGCACGAGGTTGCCGTTGAGGCAGTGGATCGCGCTGGCGGGCGGCGGTGGGGCCTCGCGGGCGCCCCCCTCCCAGTAGCCGAAACCGCCTCGCGCCGTCTGGGTGTGCGCGAGCACGTACTCGCATGCCCGGCGGATGCCCGGGTTCGCCGGGTCCGCCCCCAGCTGGTCGAGGAAGATCAGCTGCCACGTGGTCCCGGTGTACTTCGGCGAGTATCCCGGACCCGGCGCCGCCCACCAGCCTTCCGGGTGCTGGGCGGCGAGGATCGCGGCGATCGGCCCCTCGCGCGTGCCCGCCTCGCGGGCGGCGACGAGCTCGGGGTCGTCAGCGGGGCGGCCCAGGACGTCGCGCAGCGCGAGGTGGCGGACGGCGGGGCCCGAGCCGTCGAGCAGCCACGGCAGGGGGTCGCCGCGAAGCCGGTCGCGCCAGTCGCCCATCGCCGCAACCTCCGCCGCCGGCCGAGCTCAGCCCACCGCGTGGCCGACGAGGGCCCCGAGGCCGAACGTCACTGCGGCCGCGAACAGCCCGAGCAGGACCTGGCGGCCGCCGGTGCGGAGCACGCTGCTGCCGGTGACCACGGTGATCGCCGCGCCGACCACGAACAGCGCGGCCGAGGCGATGACGATCGAGGCCACGACCGCCGGCATGCCCTCCGCCACGAAGAACGGCAGGATCGGGACGAGCGCGCCGACGGCGAACAGGAAGAACGAGGTCAGCGCCGCCACCCACGCCGAGCCGCCGAGCTCGTCGGGATCGATGCCCAGCTCCTCGCGCGCTAGCGTGTCCACCGCGAGGCTGAGCTCGCCGCCGATCAGGGTCTTCGCCATCTGGCGCGCCTGCGCCTCGGGGAGGCCCTTGGCCTGGTAGATCAGCGCCAGCTCCTCCTCCTCCTCGTCGGGGACGGCGAGCAGCTCCTCGCGCTCCACCTTGACCTGGTGGGCGAACAGCTCGCGGGCGCTCTGGACGGACAGCCACTCGCCGATCGCCATGGACAGCGCACCCGCCAGCATCCCGGCGAGGCCGGCGATGAGCACCGCGTGGCCGCCCCCCGAGGCCCCGGCGACGCCCATCGAGATCGACAGGTTGGAGACCAGGCCGTCGTTGGCGCCGAGCACCGCAGCCCGAAGCTGGTTGCCCCCGCCCGCCCTGTGGCGGCCCTCGATCCGGGCGATCGCCCCACCCTCCACGCCCCGACCGCCGGCCAGCTCGCGGAACAGGCGCGCGTGCGAGCGCTCGTCGCCCGGCATCCGCGCGAGGGCCTCGTCCTGCTCGTCGTACATGCCCTGCTCGGCGGCCTCGCGCTCGGCGATGGTGGGCACCACGAGACTCGGGCCGAGGCGACGGGCGACGAGCATGAGGACCCTCGTGCGCCAGCCTGGGCGAACGGTGCTCGGGTCCTGGCCGGCATCCGCGAGCCGCTTGCGCCAAACACCCGCGTGGACCTCCTCCGTGGCCGCCATCCGGGTGTAGAAGTCCCGCAGCGCCCGGCTCTCCTCGAGCCCCGCGAGCTGGGTGTAGAGCGCGATGGCGTCGACCTCGCCCTGGAGGTTCTCGCGGTAGCGGGCGAGGTCATCCTGGCTGGGCGGCTGGGCGGGGATCTGGGCAGGTGAGGTCATGGGGCTAGTGTGCCCCCTCGGGCAACCCGTCCGGCCGCGGCGCGGAACTCCTCGATGGCTGCCAGCGACCCCGGGTGCTCGCCCAGCGCCTCGATGAGCGCCAGCGGCAGCGTCAGGTCGTGGGCGCCCGCGAACAGCGCCGCGACTGCCTCCTCGGGCGACTTCACGCTGGCGGCCAGGATCCGCATCGGCGCGCCGCTGGCGTCGATCACTTGGCGCATCTGGCGGACGAGGCCGGGCCCGTCACCGTACAGGCGCGTGGTGCGGTTGACGTACGGGATCACGAAGGCGGCGCCCGCCTCTGCGGCCAAGAGCACCTGGCCGGGGCTGAAGATCGCCGTCATCGCGCACGTCAGCCCGTCCGCCGCCAAGCGCGCCACCAGTGCCAGGTTGTCGGTGGTCGTGGGCACCTTGATCCCCACCCGGCCCGGACGGAGCGACGCGAACCGGCGCGCCTCGGCCTCACGCGCCGAAGGCGTCTCGGCGACCAGCTGGTAGAACACGGTGCCTGGCAGGAGGTCCGCCAACTCCGGGATGACCGTCTCGGCGGGGCGTCCCGACGCCGCCATGAGCGTCGGGTTGGTGGTGACCCCGCGCACGAAGCCGAGGTCGGCGGCGCGCCGGGCAGCCTCCACGTCGGCCGAGTCGAGCAGCAGCAATGCACAGCCTCCTGTCTGGGGCGGGCGACTCCTCGCGGGCCGTCCTCGGGCCGACCCGAACATGCTACTGGGCGCGAACCTCGGCCTTGACGGTGATCGAGCCCGCCTTGGCGAACACGAGGGTGAGGTCGATCGTGGAGCCGGTGGCGGGGGTGCCGGTGAGGTCCATGAACATCACGTGGTAGCCGCCCGGCTTGAACTCCACGGTGCTGCCGGCGGGCACGTCGACCTTGTCCACCTGGACCATCGTCATCATGCCCCCGCCGGAAGGTATCGCGGAGCCCATGCCGTCCGCGCCGGAGGCCGCGGGCGCGGGCGTGACCATGACGGTCTCGTGCAGCTGGACGGTCTTGGCGATCGGGGACGAGGCCGAGAGCAGGGTGTCCGCCTCGGGCCCGCTGTTGGCGATGACGAAGTACCCGGCGAGCGCTCCGGTCATCGCGGTGGAGTTGCGCACCCAGGCGCCCGTCACCGAGATGCCGCCGGACGACGGGGCGGGCGAGGCGCCGGCGCCGGAGCAGGCCGCCAGGGTCAGGCTGATGGCCGCGAGCGCGACGAGCGAGCGGCCCGGGAGCGGTCGAGTCATGACGGGACTCCTCTGCTGGGACGGGGCGTGCGAGCCGGCGGGCCGCTGGAATCGGCGCGCGCGCCGAGGGCACGACAGCCGGAAGGTCCCGGGAGCGCCGAGCCCGAGCCGCGCCCCGTCGGCTCACGGACGGCGGCGACATGCCAGGAGTGCGGCAGCTCCCCGGCGTCGGCCGGGGGCACGGGCAGCGCCCACCGCTCCTTGCCGGCGCCGTCGGCCCCGGGCTCGGAGACCTCGGCCCGCCAGCCCAGCTCCGCGAGCTCGGCGACGGGGCCGTCCATGGCGCCCAGCCGCGGCGCCCCGGCCGCCGCCGTCCAGCGAGCCGTGGCTCCCACCCGAGCGAGCCCCTCGCGCGTCGTCATCGCACCTCCCTCGGCCCCCTGCCGCTGCTGGCGGCCGCCTGACATGGTGGCGGCCGGCCGGCGCGCCTGCGAGTGCCGGGCGGACCGCGTCGAAAGGACGATCTGCTTGGCGGGGCGGCCGCACGGAGACACCAGCCACGGTGCGATGATCGGCGGGCGCGATCAGCGCCCGCCGTGGGGGACTCTGGCATTGAGCTTCTCGATCGATCCCTTCGGGGCCGGCAGCGGCTGGACGCGCCACGAGGGGTCCAGCCCCTCGCCGTTCGACGCCCTCGACCGCCACCGCCTGGCCGGGCCGAACGGATCCCACCCGCTGCACCTCGTCCGGCCCGAGGAGCTCGTCCGCCGGACCTCCGGGCCGCTGCGGGGAGGCATCGAGATCGACGGGTCGGTTCGGGTGGGCGAGTCGATCAGCGGCCGCCTCCAGGTCACCCCGGCACAGGACATCCGGGCGCGAGGCGCCGTCCTGCGCCTCGTCGGCCTCAAGCTCGTGGAGCAGCGCCGCAGCGAGTCGCACCGCAACGCCGTGACCAACACGGCCTCGACTGAGGAGTGGGTCGAGGCCACCGGGCAGCTGTTCGAGGCGCTGCCGTTCACGGACCCGCCGATCCCGCCGGTGCTGGCCGCCGGCGCCGCTCTCGACACCGCGTTCACGGTGCCCGCCCCACGGCTCGGGCCGCCGTCGGCGCACCTGGGCGAGGCGATCGTGGCGTGGGCCCTGGACGTGCGCTGGGACGTCGCCCTGCACGAGGACGCGTTCGTCGCCTGCCTCGTCCCGGTGCTCCAGAACCCAGACCTGATCCGCGCCGGCGTCGGCGAGCAGGGCGGTCTGGCGATGCTCGACACCTACGCGGCGCCGGGCGGCGCGACCGTGTCGGTGACCACGCCGCTGCCGGCGCGTCCCGGCACGCGGCTCGGCGTTCGGGCGGTCTGGCCGATGGCGCCCGACGGCAATGCGCGGGTGGAACTCCACCGGCGGACGAACGCCCCCAACGGCGTCGAGGGGATCCTCTCCTCGGTGGCCCTGCCCAGCGGGTCCCTCCGCGGTGGCGCCGATGCCCAGCTGGAGATCCCGGCGGACTGCGCCCCGTCGTTCGACGGTGCGGGCCTGGAGATCATCTACGTCGTCCGCGTGCTGGTCGACCGCCGGCTGCGGATGGACGCCGCCATCGAGCGCCCGGTCGCGATCGCCTGAGGCGCCGGTCGGCGCCACGGGCGAGGGCTGGCGGCGCGGCGCGTAGACTCGAGCGATGCAGCGTCCCTCGCCGCGGCCGGCCCTGGTGGTGGCGGTCCTGAGCCCGCTCTCGCTGGTGCTCTCGCACAACCTCGCCTTCCTGCTGTCCTACGGCAGCGAGATGCACCTGGCCCTGCGCGCCACCGGCCACGACGGCGCGTGGTCTGATGCCGCCAACCTCGTGGTCGCATGCTCGGCGGCGCTCGGGCTGGCCGGCGGTGCGCGGATCGCGGTGTTGTGGCTGGCCGTCCGGCGCCTCGGGCGCGAGGCCGGCGGCGCGACCAATCCCGGATGGCGGGGCTTCGGCTCGCTGCTGCTCCGGGCGTGGCTCGGCATCCTCGCGGTCACCACGGCGTGGTACCTGGTCCAGGAGCACCTCGAACGCCTCGCGGTCGGCCAGGTGGCCCCGCTCCTCGACCCGCTCCTCGCCGGTGGGCTCGGCGGGCCGCTGCTCGTCATCCCGGCCGTCTCCCTGCTCGCGGCCCTCGTGGGCGCCCTGTTCCGCTGGAGCGTCTCCGCGCTGCTCGCGCGGCTCACCGCCGCAGGGCGCCCCACCCGCGTCCGTCGCCGGCCCGTTTCCGGGAGGCGGCCTGCCGGCCGGGTGACCCACCCGTCTGCGCTCCTCGCCCGACGGCTCGGCCTGCGGGCGCCACCGATGGCCGGCGTCGCGTAGCTGCGTCCCGCGGGGGCGCCCTCCCCTCCCAGTCCAGCGAGAGGCCCCATGAACCGCCGTGCCCTCGGCGCCGCCGTCACCGGCGCCGCCCTCCTCGCCCTCGCGGCCTCGGCCGTCGCGTCCGCCCACGTCGTCAAGCAGTTCGGCAGCTACTCCATCGCGCTCGGCTGGCGCAGCGAGCCGACCTACGTGGACGAGCAGAACGCCGTCGTGGCGATCGTGACCGCCGCCAATGGCCGTGCCGTCAACGACCTCAATCCCGGCGACCTGACCGTCACGGTCTCCGCCGGCGGCCAGACCTCTGCCGCCCTGCCACTCGAGCCCTCGTACGACCCGGACACGGGGTTCGGCACGCCGGGCGAGTACTTCACCGACCTCATCCCCACCAGCCCGGGGGTCTACACGTTCCACCTGGCCGGCACCGTCCACGGCACGGCCGTGGACGAGACGGCCACTTCGTCCGACACCACGTTCAACTCGGTCGAGGACCCGTCCTCGATCCAGTTCCCCGCCAAGGTGCCCACCACCACCGAGATCTCGGCCAAGGTGGACCAGCTGGGGACGCGCATGCAGTCGGCCGCGGCCGCGGGAAGCGCATCGGCCGCGGCCGTCCAGTCCGCCCATGCCGCCGCCGACGCCGCCACGGCGGCCGTGAGCGAGGCGTCGAGTCGGGCGTGGCAGGCGCTCCTCGTGGGCGTGCTCATGGGCGGCCTGGGCGTCGCCCTCGGCATGACTGGCGTCGTCCTGGCGCTTCGTGCCCGAACGGCAGCCTGAAGCCGTGCGCCACGCGCGCCGCGCCGCGCTTGCGGTCATGCTCGCGCTCGTCGCCCTCCCGGCCTCGGGCGCGAGCGTGGCCGCCCACGCGCTCCTGCTCTCGTCGGACCCGCCCGCGAACGCCGTGGTCGCGACGGCCCCGACCTCGATCACCCTCGTCTTCACCGAGCCGCCGGACCCCCACCTCTCGTCGGTGCGCGTGCTGGACGTCTCGGGGAACGGACACGCGACCGGGTCGGCGGCCACCGGGAGCGGCGGGGCGGACACGCTGACCGTGCCGGTTGGACCGCTGCCCGACGGCGTCTACACCGTGGCCTGGCGCACGGTGTCCACCACCGACGGGCACGCCACGGCCGGCTCGTTCGCGTTCAGCGTGGGCACGGCCGGGGTCCCGCCGACCGCTTCCGGCACCGCTCTCGCGGGAACCCCGGGCGCGTCCACGGTGTCACCCGACTCCGTCCTCGCCCGCGTCGTCCTCTACCTCGGCCTGGTGGGGCTGCTGGGCTCGCTGCTGCCCGGCGAGCTGCTGCTCGGCGGGCGCGCCCGACGGCTGCGCCGCGTCCGCGCCGTCGCGTGGGCCGCGGCCGTGCTCGGCGCGTGTGCGCTGCTCGCGGCCCAGGCGGCTGACGCGAAGGTGCC
>JAKAMV010000802.1 GCA_021812735.1 Chloroflexota bacterium
GACGGCAGCCGCGCCCGTGCCAGCCCGGCCGCGAGCAGGCCCGCCAGCACCAGCCCGGCCACGGCCGCCGCCAGCGCGTGGAGACCCGCCGCCCCCAGGATCGCCAGCGACAGCGGGGGCAGGACGACCACCGTCAGGTTGCCTGCCGCTCCAATCCCGAGAGGCCGCTCGCTTGGCTCGACCCGGCCAGGATCGTCGGCACGAGCGAGAGCGCGGCCGGGACCACGATCGCGATACCGGCGCCCTGGCACACCCGTGCGGCGAGGAACGGCGCGAGCGACGTCGCCGGCTCCGTCTGCGGCAGGGCCAGCAGCAGGGAGCCGGCGAGATAGGCGAGGCCACCGGCGATGAGCACGCGGGCACCGCCGAAGCGGTCCAGGAACCTCCCGCCGGCCACCGCGGCCGGGATCTGGACCAGGGCCGACAGGCCCACCACCAGCCCGATCGCCGCGTCGGGAACGCCACCGCGCGCCAGGGCGATCGGCAGCGCGGCCGTGTAGCCGTAGAAGCCCGCCTGGGCGAGGAACACGGCGATTGCCAGCAGCAGGATCGTCACGCGGCGCTCGGGGTGCGGCGCGGCGCGGCCGGCACGGGCGTGGGCGGCGTCGCGGGGCCATCGTACCGGCGCCCTGAGCCCGTCCGTGCGAGCATTTCCGCATGCACGACCAAGCGCCTCCGCCTGACGACGCACCCAAGCCGGCCGACCCGCTCCCCGATGACGAGGAGTCTGCCTACGACCTCCTGCAGCGCGGCCACCTGCTGATGCGGCAGCGCCACAACGCCCAGGCGGCTGTGGTGCTGGGCCGCGCGGCGCGCCTCGAGCCCGGCCGGGGCTCGATCCTCGAGGCGCTCGGCCGGGCGCACTTCAACGCCGGCCAGCACGAGTTGGCGCTGGAGGTCTTCGAGGCGCTGCTGGAGGTGGATCCCGTCTCGCACTACGCCTACTACGCCACGGCCCAGTGCCTGCGCAAGGCCGGCCGCGCGGAGGAGGCCGTGACGCGCCTGCGGCTCGCCTGCGCGCTGGACCCTTCGTCGGCGCTCTACCGGGGCGCGCTGGCCCGCTCCGAGGCGTGGTTGCCCGCCGATGACGAGGCCGACGAGGCCGACGGGGACACGGACGCGGACGAGGCCGCCGGGGACGACCCGACCGGCGAGGGCTGACGCCCGGCCCGCGGTGGGGCGGCGAGGCGGGCGCGGCTCGCCGCCGCCGACGCTCGCGTTGGGCGGTCCTACCGGCGGGGCCGGTCAGGCGTCCGCGAGGGCGGGCGTCGTCCAGTGCGGCCACTCCAGCCCGAGCCCGAACCCGAGGCTCGCGTAGAGGCTGAACGCGCGCTCGTTGGCGCCCTCGACCGCGAGCAGGACGAAGCGAGCCCCGCGGCGCCGCAGCTCGGCGACGCCCCAGGCGGTCACGGCCCGGCCGAGGCCGCGCCCGCGCCACGGGCGGTCCACCCCGAGCAGGCGGATCTCGCCCGCCGGCGTCCCGTCGGCGGCCGTGAAGGGGTGCGCCCGGCAGAAGCCGACCATCGCGCCGCTCGCCGCGTCCTCGACGATCAGGATCGTGGAGGGGTCGAACCCGGGCGTGGCGTGCACGCGACGCACCTCCTCCTCGCGGAGCGCGATGGGGGACGGGTGGTCGAGGAAGATTCGGTTCACGAGCGCCACGAAGGGCCCTTCGTCAATCCCGAGCCGGAAGGATCGGACGGCGGCACCCCGCGGGAACTCCGGCTCGGCCAGGGCGTCCATGCCCGCGGCGGGGAGACGCATCTGCCACAGCGACGACGTGTGCGCCAGTCCGCAGGCACGGGCGAAGGCCTCGGCACCGGGACGGCGCGGCACCCACAGCCGGAGGCGGTCGTGCCCCTGGGCTGCCGCGACGCGCCGCCCCGCCTCCACCAGCAGGCGGCCCACGCCCTGGCGTCGGTACCGGGGGACGACGTGGAGATCGTCGTCGGCGGGGATGACCCAGCCGGCGACTCGACCGCCCACCACGGCCACGGCGATGGACGCGGGATCCGGCGCCAGCCGCTCCACGGCGTGCTCCAGCTGGTAGCGCTCCATCCCCTCGTACTCGCCGCGCTCGAGGGCGGCGAGCATCTCGGAGAGGATGGGGGCCGCATCCCCGGGGCGGAATGCCCGGACGACGGCCGCTGCCGGACCTGCCAGCGGCGCCGCGCTGGTCTCGACCATGTTGCCCCCACTCAGCTGGCCGTGGCACCGCCCGTGCTGCGGAGCCGATCGAGCCACAGGATGCCCAGGATCGACTTGGCATCCGCGATGGCGCCAGTCTCGACCAAGTCGCGTGCCTCGTCCAGCGCCAGGTGACGCAGCTCCAGCTCCTCGTCCTCGTCCGGCGCCAGGCGGCTCTCGTCGGCCACCGCGGTCAGGTCCGTCGCGAGGTACAGGTGCATGAGCTCCGAGGCGAAGCCCGGCGCCGTCCAGAAGGAGGCCAGCCGCCGCCAGGCGCCGGCGCGGTGGCCGGTCTCCTCCTCCAGCTCGCGCCGGGCCGCCACGTCCGGATCCTCGGTCACGCCGTCGTGGACGTCGAGGGTCCCGGCCGGGATCTCCAGCAGGGCGCGCCCGGCCGCGACTCGCCATTGGCGCACCATCAGCAGGCGGCCGAGGTCGTCCACGGCGAGGATCGCCACGGCGCCCGGGTGCGCCACGAGGTCACGCCGGCCGCGGCTGCCATCGGCGCGCTCGATGGTGTCCACGTGGAACACCATGTACTTCCCGCGGTGGACGATCTCCGACGCCACGACCCGCTCGGCAAGCGGGTCGCTGTCGGGGGACGGGTCACGGTCGCGGGTCATGCGGGTCCTCCTCACGCGGAGCGGCCGGCCTGCCGCTGGGCAGACCGGCCGTCGATCTCGGCTCGGCGGGGACTACGCGGCGGTCCTGGCCAGCGCGTCGCCCGTCTCGATGTTGAACAGGTGGAGCTTGTCGGCCGGGAGCTTGAGGTTGACCGTGTCGCCGGGGCGGACGCGGTACGACGAGTCCACGATCGCCACGATCTCCTGATCGCCCACGCTGACGTGGAGCAGCTCCTCGTTGCCGAGGTACTCGACCACGTCTGCCACGCCGTTGGCAGTGCCCGCGACGTTGGCGATCTCGCCGAGCTCCAGGTGCTCGGGGCGGAAGCCCGCGGTCACGGTGCGGCCCGCGGTCTTGATCGAGTCCGCGTACGCGTGCGGGACCATGAAGCTGAACCCGCCGACCTTGAGGTCCCCGGTGCCGACCGGGATGTCCACGAAGTTCATGGACGGGCTGCCGATGAAGCCGGCGACGAACTTGTTCTTGGGGTTGTCGTACAGGTCCTGCGGCGTGCCGACCTGCTGCAGCAGGCCCATCGACATCACCGAGATCCGCTGGCCCATCGTCATCGCCTCAACCTGGTCGTGCGTGACGTAGACCATGGTGGTGCCGAGGCGCTGGTGCAGGCGCGCGATCTCGGCGCGCGTCTGGACGCGCAGCTTGGCGTCGAGGTTGGACAGCGGCTCGTCCATGAGGAACACCGCGGGCTCGCGCACGATGGCGCGACCGAGGGCCACGCGCTGGCGCTGGCCGCCGGAGAGCTCCTTGGGCTTGCGGTCCAGGAGCTTCTCGAGCTGCAGGATCCCCGCGGCCTCGTTGATCCGCTTCTCCTGGTCGGCCTTGGGCACCTTGCGCAGCTTGAGGCCGAAGGCCAGGTTGTCCCGCACCGTCATGTGCGGGTAGAGCGCGTAGCTCTGGAAGACCATCGCGATGTCGCGATCCTTGGGCGCCACGTCGTTGACGACCTTGTCGCCGATGAGGAGGGCGCCCTCGGTGATCTCCTCGAGGCCGGCGATCATGCGCAGGCTCGTGGTCTTGCCGCACCCCGAGGGGCCGACGAGCACCATGAACTCGCCGTCCCGGATCTCGAGGTTGAGGTCCGCCACGGCGGTGACCTCGCCGTAGCGCTTGAACACGTGATCGAACGTCACGGTCGCCATGTGCAGGCCTCCATCCCGCCCAGGGCATCGCGGGCTCATGCATCCTGCCGCCGGACGTGGCTGGCGGACTAGGACGAGCCCCGTACGAGGAGCTGGCTCGGGTCGCGCGAAGCGTACGACGTGGCGGACCTGGTTAGCAACGTGCCGCTTGGGCGCGGCTCTGCGGCGCGCCCCCTTTCGGAGCCCGAGGTCGCCCAGAGGGAGCTCCGCCGTGCGTTCCCGCCGGGCGGTCAACTTGACACACGTGCCCGCCAAGCGGTCAACCGAGCGCGCGGAGAGCCACCGGCGATGCCCGCGCGGGGCGCTTTGGGCCTCGACGCGCATCGATCTGCCCGGCACCTGGGCGTCGTGCGACGGAGTGCCCGCCCAGCGGTCAGCGCCCGAACCCAGGTCCGCAGAGCGCCCCA
>JAKAMV010000803.1 GCA_021812735.1 Chloroflexota bacterium
AGGCTGTCCTGGTCGTAGGGGCGGAACGTCTTCTGGTGCATAGACGATTCTCGCACGTCGGGAGGTGCCGGGGTGGCGATTACCGACACGCCCTCCTAGGGCCCTGTCGAGGAGGTGTGTCGAGGAGGTCAAGGCTGGGGTGCGATGATCGCATCAATCCAGGGCTCCTTCGTTGGGCGTGATGCGTGTTCCGCAACGCCATCTTCCCAGTTCAGGAGGCGCCTGATGGTCGTTTCCGCGCCGGTCGCGCGCGGCGGACCGGCAGACCCGGGGTAATCGGATCGATCTGACGATCGCCGATCCCTGGCCTCGTCACGAATCAGCTGGCCGCTCCGGTACGGACCAGTCTAGTCCGTTGGGCTCTTGACAACGGCCTTGCTCCTCGCTTTGCTCGCTGCACGCTCAGCGTCAAGGTGTCGAGCCGGAGCAATCCGATGAGGGTGCCGTTCGTGGCGAACGCAGTCGGCGCGGGAAGCCTATCGGCGCTTCTGCCAGGACGTGCGATCAGGCTGCGGCAGCCCGCTCACGACTGGCGCCAGGCCGTCCGACGCGCCGGCGAGGCGTTGACAGCCAGCGGAGCGGCCAGCCCTGCCTACGCGGATGAGATGATCGCGACGATCGAGCAACTTGGCCCGTACATCGTGATCGCCCCGGGCATCGCGCTCGCCCATTCGCGCCCGTCGGCTGCGGTCCGTCACACCGGGCTCGCCTGGGTCACCCTGACCCGACCCGTCGCCTTCGGGCACCCCGAGAACGACCCGGTCAGCCTCGTCGTAGCGTTGGCCGCAGTCGACGACAGCTCGCACATCGAGGCGCTCGCCACGCTCGCCAACCTGCTCAGCGATGACGAACGGCGCGCCGCGCTGCTGGCCGCCAGGGATGCCGCCGCGCTCAGATCCATCGTCGCGGCATACGAGGCAAGTCACGCGGAAGATTCCCCGTCGAGCAGCGGCTCATCGGGCTAATCACGACGGAGGTCAATGCAGATCGCCATGAGTCAGGGAGGCCTGGTGACGGAGTGAGGATCCTGGCGGTATGCGGTATGGGGCTTGGGACCGGCCTCCTGCTGCGCATGCAGGCGGAAAAGGCACTGAAACAACTGGGGCGAACGGCCGATGTCGAGGTCGCGGACATTGGGTCGGCGCGCGCCGCCGCCCAGAGGGCCGACCTGATCGTCACCACCGCGGAACTCGCCCAGCAGCTCGGACAGGTGAAGCCGCCGATCGTGACGATCCGGAATTTCATCGACCTGAATGAAATGGTGGAAAAGCTTCGCGCCGCACTGCCGGATGGCTAGGAGGCCGCGGCTCGCCGCGTTCTTCGACAGCGCAAGGGAAGGGAGGCGGTGAGTAGCACACGTGCAGCATCCCCGGCGGATTGAGGAGCCGCTCAGTGGACTGACGAAAGGACGCACTGGACCGCCATGGACGTTGGGTACCTGTTCAATTGGATCTCGTCGGAGGTCTTCGGGAAACCCGCATACCTGATCGGGCTTTTCGCGGCGATCGGGCTCATCGCGGGACGCAAGAGTATCGGCGACATCATCAGCGGGACGGCGAAGGCCACGCTGGGCTACGTCATCATGGCCGCCGGTGCCGGCGTCGTGATCGGGGCCCTGACGCCCTTCGGCGCGATGATCTTCGGGGCCACCGGCGCCAACGGGGTGGTGCCCACCAACGAAGTCATCACGGCGCTCGTCAACGCGAAGCCCGCCTTTGGCACCGACATCGCCTATGCGATGTTCTTCGGCGTGCTGCTCTCGCTCGTCATTGCGCGGCTCACGCCGCTGCGCTACGTCTTCCTCACCGGCCACCACATGCTCTTCATGGCGACTGTCCTGACCGTGGTGCTGCTCAGCCAGAAGGCGACGGACGCGTTGGCGGTCGTGGGCGGTACGGTCGGCCTCGCCACCATGATGGTGGTCATGCCTGCCTTTGCCCACCCCTGGATGAAGAAGCTCACCGGCGGGCAACCCTTCGCGATCGGCCACTTCAACACGTTGAGCTACATCACATCTGGCTTTCTCGGCCAGTATGTCGGTAGGGGCAGCAAGAGCACCGAGGAGATGGAGCTGCCCGATGCAATCAAGTTCGTGCGCGACCCCATGGTCGCGACAGCGGCTGCCATGGTCATCCTCTATCTCGTGTTTGCCCTCGCCCTCCTCGCGCGAGTCGGTGAAGCAGCTGCGATCAAGGCTGCTGGTGGCGGCACCGTCGGCGGCGTGGGAGGGTACCTCGCGGGGCAGTTCGGCAATGCGCTTGCCTTCGGTGCCGGCGTGGCAATCATCCTGCTCGGCGTGCGTACGATCCTGGGCGAGATCGTCCCGGCGTTCGCGGGTATCGCGGAGCGTGTCCTGCCCGGGGCGGTGCCGGCGCTCGACATCCCGGTGACCTACACGTTCGCTCCGAATGCTGTGATCATCGGCTTCCTGATGAGCGTCGTGGGCGGCTTGGTCGGGTTCGTTGTGCTGAGCGTGTGGCTCGGCCCATGGCTCGCTCTGCCGCTCATCCTGCCCGGCATGGTGCCGCATTTCTTTGACGGCGCGGGGGCCGGTGTATTCGGCAACGCAACCGGCGGCCGGCGGGGCGCAGTCGTCGGCGGTTTCGTCAACGGCCTGATCATCACCTTCCTCGCGGCCTTCCTGGTCCCGGTGATGAGCGCGATCGGGTTCGTCAACACGACCTTTGGCGACTCCGACTTCCAGTGGTTCGGCATCGTGGTCGGCAACGTCGCGCGTCTCGGCGGTGCGGCGGCGGTCCTCGGGGTCGTCGTCGTGTGTGGCGTGCTCATCGCGGCCGCGAGCTGGTGGCAGAGGCATTACGTCGACACGGGTTGGGTTCCAGGCGGGCTGCCCGAGGCCGCCCCTGCTCACAAGCAACCCGCACACGCGGCGTGATCGGACACCCAATCAGGAGGTACCAGGTGTCCCGGGCTCGCGAGTCCGGGACACCTGCTCGCAGATCCAGTTCAGCCGCAACGTCTGCGGCCCAACCACCGTGTTGCGCAAGATCGAGCGTAGCCGTAGCGGCGAAGGTTCGAGCACGTGGAGACAGGCCAGCGCGCCCGGAGGGCGCTGAGATGAACGATGCCCCAGCTGCACCGTAGGGGTCCCATCCCGCTCTATGCGCAGGTCAAACAACTCCTCCGCCTGCGGATTACCGCTGACGAGAAGCTGTCCGACGGACCGCTGCCATCCGAGCGGGAGTTGGCGCGTGAGCTCGGCGTGAGTCGGATGACCATCCGCCAAGCGCTGCGCGAACTGAGCGACGAGGGCGCGGTCTTCACGGCGCCGGGCCGAGGGACCTTCCGGGCGTCGCCCAAGCCCCCCCGGCCACTGGGCGTCCTCACCGGCTTCACCCAGGACATGCTCCAGCGTGGCCTGACCCCGTCATCGCGGGTGCTGGCCATGGAGCAGATCGCCGATCCGCACATCGCGGAGCGGCTGGATCTCGCGCCGGATGTGCCGCTCGCCCGCATCCAACGCCTCCGCCTCGCAGACGGCGAGCCGATGGCCCTGGAAGTCACCCACCTCCCGTTCGATCTCTGTCCAGGGCTGCTCAGCATCGACCTCGAGCAGCGGTCCCTCTACGAGGTGCTCCAGAGCGTGTTCCAACTGCGGCTGAAGGGCGCCGAGCAGTCAATCGAGAGTCGCGGCGCCGAGCCGGGCACTGCCGCGCTGCTTCGCGTCGAACCGGGCGCGGCCGTGCTCTACCTCGAGCGGACGACGCAGATGGAGGACGGCCGGTTCGTCGAGTTCGCCCGTTCCTGGTATCGCGGGGATCGCTACCACTTCCGGATCAGCCTTTCGACATAGGGTCGGGAGGCGCCGGGATGACGAGCTCGGTGCCGCCGACATCACTGCCGAACTCCGGGTCCTGTCCTCTGGACGAGCCCGATGGGTGTCGGTCGGGACATACCAGGCTCGTCGCGTCGGAGACGGCGTCTTCAAGCGGAGCGACTACGTCACGCCGCCCATCTCGCTTCCTGGGCCGGCACCTGGCCCGGCAACAACGTGACCGGTGCCAAGCGCCGCTCGGGCCGCACCCGCAGTGGCAACGTATGGCTCCTCATCCCCCGCCCGGCGGTGTGAGCCGGAGATCGTCACCGGGATCGATGGAGCGGCGGTGCCGCCGGTCCGGGAGCCGCCGCCGTTGACCGGCGACCCGGTGTCACCGGGCAGGGAGCCGCGAGGCGGAGGTGGTTGTGCCACGGCGCGATGCTCACACTCCGCTGCAGGCCATGACCAGGCCCATGAAGAGGTCGAACCCGGTCCAGCAGGGCGGCGTCGACCCCGGCGGGCTGCCGGAACCGAGAGCCCGGAGAAGCGTGGGGGCGGGACCGACGACGGCCCGGATACCGTGATCTCATACCGTG
>JAKAMV010000073.1 GCA_021812735.1 Chloroflexota bacterium
CATCGGGCCTCCGAGGTCCACCTCCGGGGACGCCGTCTCACCTCAGTCCTCGCGGGACAAGCGGCGCGAGCGTTCCCCGGAGGAGGCCTCTGTGAGCGAGGGTAGTCCCATCAGCGGCCATGAATAGTGCAGAGGGTTGATCACGAAGAGTGCAGGAGCCCTCGGGGTGACCCGGGGGCTCTTCCGTTGGGCCGACAACAACGAGGTCCCCCCTGTCAGGCTCGGGCTGCTGAAGCGCAGAACCGCGACAGGAGGGACGCCTTGCAGTCTGAGGACACCTGGATGGAACTGCACGCGCTGGCGCGACACGGCTGGTCGATCGCCGCCCTCGCCCGGGAGTTCGGGCTCGACTGGCGGACCGTGAAGAAGTACGCGACGACCGGGGCACCGCCGCGGTACCGGCCGAGGGTCCGCCCGGCGGAGCTCACGGCTGCCCAGACGGCGCACGTCGAGCGGCGCCTGACCGCGTGCCCCGACCTGCGGGCGACGGTGCTCCTGCGCGAGCTCGCCGACGAGTACGGGTACACCGGCTCGTATGCGAGCCTGCGCCGGCGGCTCGCCGTCCTGCGCCCGGCGACGGCGGCCGAGCCCGTGCTGCGCTTCGAGACGGGCCCCGGCGAGCAGACCCAGGGCGACTGGGCCGACGTCGGCGCCTGGCCGCTGGGCGACGCGACCGCCCCGCTGTTCGCGTTCGTCGCGATCCTCGGCTTCAGCCGGATGGTCGCGGTCCGGTTCGCCACCGACAAGACGCGCCCGACCACCCTGCGCAGCATCGTCCGCTGCGTCGACGACCTCGGCGGGGCGACGGCCGACTTCCTGACCGACAGGGACACGGCGCTGATGGCCGGGTCCCGCGCGGACGGCGCCCCGATCTACGCGCCCGAGTGGCTCGATGTCGCGGCCCTGCTCGGGACGCGGCCCCGGGCGTGCCGGCCGTACCGGGCGAAGACGAAGGGCAAGGTCGAGCGCGTGATCAGGGAGCTGAAGGAGGACTTCCTCGCCTGGCTGGCGGGGCAGGCCCTGCCGGGGCGCCCGACCCTCGCCTGGTACGACGAGGCAGCCCGCCGCTGGGCGATCGAGGTCCATGCGAAGCGCCGTCACCGGACGACCGGGCGGGTCATCGGCGAGGCGTGGGCCGACGAGCGGCCGCTCCTGCTGCCCGTCAGCGGCCGCCTGGTCGCCCGGATGGAGGGCGCGGACACCCTGGTGCCCCTGCCGACACCCGTGAGCGCCTCCAGGACGCCCGCTGCGGCCGGCGAGACCGTCGAGGTCCGGCCCCTCGCGGCGTATGCCGAGCTCGTCCGATGAGCACAGGATCGGCGTCTCGGGTGGCGACCGCGTACGCCCGCACCCGGGAGCACCTCGCCTACCTCGGCCTGTCGACGGCGTCGGAGCGCCTCGCGGCCGAGCTCGAGCGGGCGAGCACCGAGACCGCGGCACCGGTCGAGGTCCTGGAGCGGCTGCTCGCGGCCGAGGTCGAGGCGACCAGCGCCCGGCGGCTGTCGGGCAGGCTGCGCTTCGCCCACTACCCGCTCGACAGGCGCCTGGCGCAGTTCGAGTTCGACTTCCAGCCCAGCATCGACCGCGCGGTCGTCGCCGAGCTGTCCACGCTCCGGTTCGTCGAGGAGCACCGCAACGCGCTGTTCCTGGGACCGCCGGGCGTGGGCAAGAGCCACCTCGCGATCGCGCTCGGGATCGCCGCCACCGAGGCCGGCTACCGGACGTACTTCACGACCGCGGTCGACCTCGTCACCCACCTCCAGGCGGCCCACCTCGAGGGCAGCTGGAGCGCCAAGATGCGGACCTACACCGGCCCCTCGGTGCTCGTGATCGACGAGCTCGGCTACCTGCCGATGGACGCCGCCTCGGCGCACTGGATCTTCCAGGTCGTGTCGCGCCGCTACGAGCGGGGCTCGATCGTGCTGACGTCCAACCGGGGGTTCGGGGACTGGGGAGCCGTGTTCGCCGACCAGGTGGTCGCCACCGCCATCCTCGACCGGCTGCTGCACCACGCCACGGTCGTGAACATCAAGGGCTCGTCCTACCGGATGCGCGCCCACGTTCCGTCGGGCCGGGAGGGATCGCCTATGCTCGGCTGACCTCGATCGCCCCTGCACTTTTCGTGGCGATCCCGCTGCACGTTTCGTGCTCGCTCACAGGAGCGCGACTCCGCCTGCCTGCGGGCGGAGTCGCGCTCCACAACCCGGATACGAGGCCCGGGTCGACTTCGGCCGAGTCGGTACATCGTCGGCGAGTGGCCGCGGGTGAGCGTGTTCGAGATACCCACTCCACTCGTGGTCTGTCTGTTCACACCTGGTCGATCGCAGCAGTTGACTGGGGCCCCACGCACGACTAAACTGTATTGGTCGACCGGTAACCCAGATGTCCGGATCTTGGAGCTCGCTGTTGGGTCTGGGCCGAACCTGTAGCCGTGCTGCGGAACTTCTAGCGACTGGTCGACCATTTCAATCCAGGCTCGGCCGCCGGAATGACGCAATTCCGTCGGCGGGCGAGCCTCGCCAAGCGCGCTGCCGATTGGGCCGCTCGGCCTCCTCCAGGGCGGCCTGATCGGCGGTCCGCAGCTCATCGGACCCGTGGTTCATGCTTCCGGGACAGGAGTGTCCATCGATGAGCCGCCATCACTTCGGCGCGAGGCTCCACCAATACGAGACTTCCGGCTACCGCGCGCTGGCCTTGGAGAACGAGGTCGTCAGGGTCGAGATACTGCTTGACAAGGGCACCGACGTCATCTCGTTCCTCCACAAGCCGTCAGACACCGACTTCATGTGGCGGAGTTCGCTCGGCCTTGCGACGGCGAGGTCCACCTCCCGGTTCCCCAGCATGGAGTTCGCGAACATCGGCGACGGCTACGAGGGCGGGTGGCAGGAGTGCATGCCGAATGGCGGCCCCGGCTTCGTGTACAAGGACGCGCCGATCCCGTTCCACGGAGAGGTCCTCAGGCTCCCCTGGACTGCCGAGATCATCGAGGACCGCCCGGAGGTCGTTGCAGTCCGCCTCAGCGTGCGAACCGTCCGAACCCCATACCGTTTGACGAAGACCCTCACGCTGCGCCGCGGCCGCGGCGTCATCGAGATCAGTGAGCAGCTCACCAACGAGGCCTCGCAGCCGATGGAGTTGATGTGGGGTCACCACCCGGCATTCGGCGCCCCATTTCTCGGACCGTCGTGCCGTATCGACCTGCCGCCGTGCCGGGCGACGACCCGCAGAGCGTCACCAATGGACTCGAGCCGGTTCGCATTTGCCGCGGACTTCGACTGGCCGTACGCGCCGCTGCAGGCCGGAGGCACTGTCGACATGCGGGTGGTCCCGCCGCCACAGCTCGGTACGTCGGAGTGGGTTTGCCTCTCGGGCTTCAAGGAAGGCTGGTACGCGATCACCGACACAGAGCGAGGCGTCGGTTTTGGCATGGCGTGGGACCCCACGCTGTTCCGGTACCTGTGGTTCTGGCAAGTCTGGGGCGGCTACCCGTCATACCCCTGGTACGGCCGGCACTACAACTGCGCGCTTGAACCGTGGACGAGCTGGCCGGACAGCGGATTGGGGGAGGCGCTCCAGAACGGGTCCGCACTCAGCATCGGCCCCGCCGAGACCATCGAAACCAATTTGGTGGCGGTCGCCTACGACCGTCGGACGTCGGTCGGACGGATCAGTCGTGACGGCCACGTCGAGTGATGGGGCAGTTGCGGATTGGTGCCCACAAAGGCTTGACACGACCGAACTGGACCGCTAGCGTGTAGTGGTCGACCGGTAACCCATACTGTCGTCCCAGCAACTTCCCAAGTCCGTTCGGTGTGCAGTCTGGCGAGGTACGTGCCCCAATGGTTCTGGCAAGGTCTTACGTGGTCCCTACCGCGAATGGCCCCAGGATCCCGGTCACAGGTTCGGTACCGTCGTCGGCGAGGACTGCGCTGCAAGGAATGGGCCGGTGACAGTTTCGGGCGAAAAGCCTTCTGCGATTGAAGTCACGCCTGAAGATCGGGGCGCGACCGACGCGATGCTGCCCAGACTTCGACTGAGCAGCATTTCGAAGAGCTTCCCGGGTGTCCAAGCGCTGTCGGACGTGTCGCTCGACGTGGTGGCAGGCGAGATCCACGCGTTGGTCGGCGAGAACGGCGCGGGCAAGTCCACGCTGATGCACATCGCGGCCGGCGTCTACCAGCCGGACGCCGGGACCATCGAGATGGATGGCGTCGCCTATCAGAACCTAGATGAAGGCGCCGCAGGCGATGCAGGCATCGCGATCGTCTTCCAGGATCGGAGCTTGGTCCCGAGCGTCAGCGTCGCCGAGAACGTCTTTGCGGCACGCCAGCCAACCAACCGGCTCGGCGTGATCGATCGGCGACTCCTTGAGGCCCGCACGCGGCAACTCCTCGGCGAGCTCCACGTGGACCTGGACCCTCGCAGCCGGGTTGGCGATCTCAGGCCGGCCGAGCAGCAGATGGTCGAGATCGCAAAGGCACTCTCCCACCCGCTCCGAGTCTTGATCCTTGATGAGCCGACTGCGGCGTTGACGATCAGCGAAGGCCGCCAACTCTTCGAGGTTCTCCAATTGCTCACAGCCCGCGGGGTTGGGATCGTCTACGTGTCGCACCGCATGTCGGAGATCTTCGAGATCGCACATCGGATCACCGTCCTCAAGGACGGTCACTGGGTTGGCACAAGGCCAACCTCTGAGGTGACCCCGGACGATCTGATCGCGATGATGGTGGGCCGCGAGCTCTCGTTCGAGCCTGATCCCAGGCGCCACGCGTCCGACGCGCCCATTGCTCTCGAAATTCGGGGTCTGACCGCAGAGCCCGTTGTTGACTGCTCCCTGCGAGTTCACGCGGGCGAGATCGTGTGTCTGGCCGGCCTGGTCGGCGCGGGACGCACCGAGGTCTGCGAGGCGATCTTCGGGATCCGGGAGGTGACCGCCGGGCAGGTGTTCGTGGCTGGTCGGCCGGTCTCGATCTCGCACCCAGCCGACGCCATGGCCCTTGGGCTCGGCATGGTGCCCGAGGATCGCAAGGAGGCCGGGCTCTTCCTCGAGATGAGCGTGGCGGCCAACATCGCCGCCACGAACTTGCGCGCGCTATCGGACGGTCCGTTCATGTCGGACCGCCGCGCTACCGCTCTGGCTGAAGCCTCCGTCGCACAGTTGCGGGTGGCGACACCCGACGTCCAGCGGCCGGTGATGAACTTGAGCGGCGGCAATCAGCAGAAGGTGCTCCTGGCCAAATGGCTCGCTCGGAATCCCACCGTGCTCATCGTTGATGAGCCGACCCGAGGAGTCGATGTCGGCGCCAAGTCGGACATCTACGCGATCCTCCGTGACCTTGCGGCGAGCGGCGTGGCAGTCCTCGTCGTCTCTTCAGACCTCATGGAGGTCCTCGCGCTTGCGCACCGCATCGTCGTGATGTCGGACCGCCGGGTGGTCGGGGAGCTCGATGCGAGAGATGCGGACGAGACGACGATATTGCGTCTGGCCGCTCCTAAGAGATCCGCGACCGAGCACGGTGCCGCGTGAGGTCAACAGCCCAATACGACATAGGGCCCCGACTGGGTGGAAGGTGACATGGCGAGCGAGACCACGAAGACCGTCCTGTCGAGGAGGCCGAATCCTCTATCGCGCGCAGGAACCGCACTCGGCCGTTCGCGCACGCTGCTGCTGATCGTCCTGATCGTCGTCTTGTCGACCACGATGTCTATCGCGTTCCCGACCCTGTTTCCGACCAGCGCCAACATCTCGGCGGTCCTCCTGAACGCAGCCCAAGCAGGGATCCTCGTGGTCGGGATGACGGTCCTCATGATTGGTGGGGCATTTGACCTGTCGATCGGGGGCGTCCTCGCTCTCAGCGGGATCGCGGCCGGCTTGCTCGCGAAGGACGGTGGTATCCCGGCGCCGATCGCGCTCCTGGCGGGGATCGCTGTCGGGTCGCTTTGTGGGTTGGCAAACGGCCTGATCGTGACCAAGTTGAGGATCAACGCCCTGATCGCAACGCTGGCGACCGTGGGGATCTTCCGGGGGATCACACAGCTGTTCTCAGGCACCGGCGTCAACGAGATCGGCGACTCGTTCAAGGCGTTCGGCCAGGCGGATTTCCTGGGCCTCCAGTCGCCGTTCTGGGTGATGTTGGCGGTCGTTCTCGCGGGCTGGTTTGCCGTGAGCAGGGTCCGGTTCTTCCGCCAGTTCTACTACGTCGGCGGCAACGCGCGCGCGGCCACGCTCTCCGGCATCAACGTTCCCCGGGTGATGCTCCTCGGATTCGTCTTCATGGGCGCCTTGGCCGGTCTCGCGGGCGTCCTCAGCGCCTCGAGACTCAACGCGGCTGTCGTCACGGCGGGCACCGGTGTTGAGCTGAGCGTCATCACCGCCACGGTCCTGGGCGGGGCCAGCCTGCAGGGCGGTGAAGGCACCGTCATCGGCGGATTGCTCGGGGTCGTCTTCATTGCCCTAGTCCAGAACGCGCTGATCATCTCGCACGTGAACGTGTTCTGGCAGGGGATTGTCGTCGGCATGACCCTGCTTGTGGCCGTGTCGGTCGACCTGCTTGCTGGCCGAAGCCGCTGACGCCGCCGAGGCCGCTGACGTGGACCATCGAGGACTGGAGGAGATGTCTGGACCTTGGCTTCAGGTGTCTAGGTGGCCGAACAATCGGCCGATCCGGAATGGAGGAATCGATGTGGTCTAGGAACGGATTTGGCAGATTCCTGCCGCTCGCCGCGGTCACGATGCTCGCGGCTTCAGCATGCGGCAGCAGCACTCCCTCGACGGCGCCTCTCGGTACCGCGTCGGCGCCGAGCGCGGGCGCTGCTCAGGCCGCGACGTCGAACGAGGAATACGTCTGGATCTCGCAGAACTCGACGCTCCCTCTCTTCGTCGCGCGTGACCATCCGACTCTTATGCTGGCCGGCAAGGATCTCGGGGTGAAGGTGCGGATTGCAGGCCCGACCACGATCGACCTCGCGGCGTTCATCTCGACGATCGACCAGGAATGTGCCGCCCACCCCGCCGGCGTGATTGTCGTGGGCTGGGATCCGTCCCTGAGCGCCTCGGTCGACAAGTGCATTGACCAGAAGGTTCCGACCGTCACCGACGACGCCGATCTCCCGAACTCGAAGCGCCTCTCGTTCATCGGCACCGACTGGTACCAGATTGGCGTCCAGCAGGCGCTCGTCCAGATCGCCGACCTCAAAGCCCGTGGCCTGACGTCGGGCAAGGTCGCCACCCTCTCGATCATCAATGCCGACAACATGACGGCCGCCCGGAAGGGCTTCGCCGACACGCTCAAGGGCTCGGGAATCTCGATCGTCACCGATGAAGACGACGGCGGCGCGTCGGACCAGGCGGCAACCAAGACGGCTGCCCTTCTGGCTGCGTATCCTGACCTGACCGGTTTCGCAGGCTTCGACTCCGAGAGTGGCGCGGGCATCGTGACCGCCCTCGACGAGGCCGGCAAGGCCGGCAAGTTCACGGTCACCGCGATGGAGCAGTCGCCCGAGTTCTTCAAGACGGTCAAGGACGGGAAGGTCACCGGGATCGTCATCCAGAAGCGCGAGCTCTTCACCTACTACGCCGTCAAGATGCTGTACGACTTCAACCACAACAGCTTCACCATCGCCGGGCTCGACAAGTGGGGAACAAGCACGATCCCCCGGTTCCTCGACACGGGCTTGGTGATGGTCACCAAGGACAACGTCGACCAGGTCCTCGCCGCGCAGAAGTAGCACGCTCCTGTGCATCCTGCCGGGCCCTGGAGTAATCCTCGGCCCGGCTTCCCCTTTTCGGAGGTGTTCGATGGCAGGCCGGCTTCAGGGCAAACGAGCAGCCGTGACCGGTGCAGGCAGCGGGATCGGGCGGGCGATTGCCCTCCGGTTCGCGCACGAGGGAGCACGGGTAGCGGCGCTCGGCAGGACGCAGGCCTCCCTGGACACCCTCGCCGCCGAGGCGCCCGGGATCATCCCCGTGTTGGCAGACGTTCTCGATGAGGCCAGCGTCGCAGCGGCATTCGACCTGGTCGTCAGCGAATTCGGCGGCCTTGACGTGCTCGTGACGTCAGCGGCGGTTCAGCTGCACGGTCAGGACGGCAGGGTTCATGCGCTGCCGCTCGACGTGTGGCAGCTCACCATCCAGACCAACCTCACTGGTGTCTTCCTGTCGTGCAAGTACGGCGTGCGCGCCCTCTTGGCCAGTGGCGGAGGCTCGGTGATCAACATCGGGTCGCCCACCGGGATCGCCGGATCAGCTCCCGGATACTCCGCCTACTCGGCCGCCAAGGCTGGCGTCCACTCGCTCACGCGGGTGATGGCGACGGGCTACGCCAAGGACGGGATCCGCGTAAACACGTTGGTCCCGGGGGCAACAGAAGGGCGGCTGATCGCCGGCCTGCTCGCTGACGAGGGGGTGAAGGCCGGCATCCTGGCAGGGATACCGCTCGACCGTGTCGGCCTGGCGGAGGAGTACACCGGCCTCGCCGTGCACCTCGCGTCCGATGAGTCGAGCTATTCGACGGGAGCCATGTTCGTGGCCGACGGCGGCCACACCATTCGCTGAGCCACACGGTGAACGTTCCGGGCATTGCGGTCGAGCGGGCCATTGCGGTCCCGATGCGGGACGGCTGCCGGCTGGCAGCGGACATCTACCGGCCGACCACGGCCGAGGCCCGGCTTCCCGTTCTCGTTCACCGCACCCCGTATGGTCGACAATTCCCCACGCAGGCGAACATGGCCCATCCTGCGTGGTACGCACGACACGGCTTCATTGTCGTGGTCCAAGACGTGCGCGGCCGACACGACTCCGACGGGGCATTCGAGCCGTTCTTCCACGAGGCCGCAGACGGCTACGACACCATTCAGTGGGCCTCTGAGCTGGCCGGCTCGAGCGGTAAGGTGGGCACGTACGGCGCCTCGTATGGAGGGTACGCACAGCTGCTCGCAGCCGCAGCGAACCCGCCCGCGCTTCGGGTCATGTGTCCAGCCATCACGCCCTTCGACGCGAGGGACGACATGCTGTTCAGCGACGGCGTGTTCGAGCTGTCCTTCGGAGCATGGTGGGCGGCCTCCTTGGCTCTCGAATCCGCCCGCCGGTCGGGCGACCGCGACCTCGACCGCGAGATCCGCGTCGCCCTTGCCGCGATCCCTTCGTGGTACGGCAGCCGGTCTCCAAGCGAGCTTCTGCCGGCTGGGCCCGAAACAGCGTTCTATCGAACGTGGCTCGAGCACCGCTCAGATGACGCATGGTGGGAGCCGATCTCGGCCCGAGCGCGGGTCGGAGAGATCAGGGTGCCCGCGTTGTTCGTGACTGGCTGGTGGGACCCTTTCCTGGACGGCGCGCTCGCCGCGTTCCGCGCGCTGTCCGCACAGGAGTCGAGCGCGGCCTCCAGCCTGCTCGTGGGACCGTGGTCGCACGTCCCGTGGGGTGCAAGGGTCGGCGACGTCGACTTTGGGCCGGCGGCAGACCAGAAGGTGGCCGATGCGGCCCAGGTCGACTTCTTGGGGCGCTTCCTGCGGAATGGTGACGTCTCCGATCCCGGTTACCGCGTTCGCTATTTCCTGCCCGGTCGGAACACGTGGATATCGGCCGACCAGTGGCCGCCGACGGACGGCAGGACAATGACATGGCGCCTTGGCAGCGACGGTGACGCCGCGTCGATCGGTGGCTCCGGCCGGCTCGTCGCCGGCGATGGCCCCCTAATCGGCCAAGTTGACCCCGACTGGTTCTCGTACGATGCGAGCGGTCCGGCGCCGGGCCTCGGCGGCCGGTCTTGCTGCTTTCCCGAGACGTCCCCGGTCGGACCGCGAGACCAGGACTCCGTCGAGGTGCGGCGTGACGTCCTTGTCTACTCGAGCCCTCCGCTCGACCGGGAACTCCTGATCGAGGGTCCGATTGACGTTGCGCTTTGGCTGGCATCCGACGCCGTCACAGCGGACATAGTGGCCAGGCTGTGCCAGGTGGACGGTCGGCGCTCGGTGAACATTGCCGAGGGAGTCACCCGGGTTTCGATGGGCGAGTGGCCGTTGAATGGTTACCGCCGAGTCATCGTGGCGCTAGGAGAGACGGCGACAGTCGTTCCAGCCGGTGCCGCCTTGCGACTGCAGGTTACGGGAGGAGCATTCCCGAGATTCGAGATCAATCCCCAGGTGGACATTCCGCCGGCAAGGGCGGCCCCGAGCGACCGGGTGGCGGCCTCATTCGCGCTCGCCCATGACGATGCACATGTCTCTGTAGTGCGTGTGAGGGCGACTGCGAGCTAGTTCGGTGGCGGCCGCAGCCATGGACTGCCAATTCGATAGGGGTGTGACCGATGGTGACGGACGGGGTTCAGGGTGCAGCCGGGGACGAAGCGGTCCGTCGCCGGGCAATCGAGCGCGGAAACGGCGACCCAGCGCCGCAGGGCCGGCCGGTTCGATTCGGCCCCTTTTCGGCGGTTCTGATCGGATCCGAACTGCGATACCTAGCCATCGACGACCGGGAGCTGGTGCGCCGCGTCCACATCGCCGTTCGAGATCCTCGCTGGGGGACGCTTCGGCCCACGATCGAGATCCTGGGGGTCCACGAGGAGGGTGGGCGCCTCGAATTGGCGGCCCATCTCCGCTATCGGGACGACCCCCTCCGTTTTGATTGCGACATTCGCATCAAGGGAGGCGCGACTGGGGTCGAGTACGAGATGGACGGCGCTTGCGGCTCCGACTTCCCGTACAACAGGATCGGGCTCTGCGTGATGCTCCCGCCGGAGGGCTTCGTCGAGGCTCCGTACCGCGCCGTAGGGCCCGCGGGGTCGACAGCCGGGACGCTGCCGAGGCACGTGGGGCCCCAGCTCATTCGCGGTGACGAGATCTTGCCGCTCTTTCCAGGTTTCGATCGCCTCGAGGTCATGACCACGATCGGGTACGAGCTCGGCCTGCGACTCGACGGCGACCTGTTCGAGATGGAGGATCAGCGGAATTGGACTGACGCCTCGTTCAAGATCTACTCGACGCCTCTGGCGCTGCCCCGGCCACGACGGGCTGCGATGGGCGATCGGATCCGCCAGGTCCTGCAGATCGAGGCGCGGCTCCGGCCCTGACGACGCATGTCACCCGCGTGGCTGGGTGAGCGTCGCGAGGGCGAACGGGCCAAGGACGAAGGAGAGGACGCCATCGGCCGGCAGTCTCTGTTCGGTAGACGAGCGGAAACGTTCGGGCGACCGTCCCGCGATCTCGCTACCGTCGGCGTCGAGGCTGCGGACGGCGACCGGATTGGCTCCGAGCCCGGACACCGTCGTGAGGACTCCGCGCGCCGACAGGTTCGCGATCATGACCCGCACGGCGTCGTCTGATGCCAGGGCGAGCACGGCGGCAGGAAGGTCCTCGCGGAGCGTCGTAGCCACCACTTGCGCTGGTCGCATCTCGAGGACGTCGGCCAGAGCGTGGAACGCCGGCGACACCTTCACTCCATCGGCGGTGACGGGTGCGAGCACCGGGCCGTCCGCCCCAACCAGCCCCTGGTATGTCAGCGATGCGGCTCCGGCTCCCGACAGGGCGGCCAGGCTGCCGATCGTCCAGCCCGCCCCGAACAGGGTGGGCCAACGTGGATCGGGCGGATCGTCCGGGTCGCCTGGACCAAAGGCCACGGCGCTGACCGTGACGGGTCGTCCGCCCTTGAGCCGGGCTGCGATCACCGTGGCAGACTGCCCATCGAGGCTCTCAATGAGCGACAGATCGTCTGACGCGTGCACCTGCGCCTGGATCCCGTAAGCCACTCCGTCGGCGTCAGCCAGCTGGTCCCAGTCGCGATTGAGCATCGCGAAGTGGCCTGCGGAAGCAGTGAGCACCGGGACCTCAGGGCGGAGCGCCTTGATCTCGCGGCGCACCAAGGCGAGAACCTCACCGCGGGGCAATGCCTTCCCGTCACCCAGGACTAGCATGCGCGCGACGCGATTCGCGGCGGGCAGCCGCACGACGAGATCCCGGAGAGCGCCGACGTCGAGATCCTGGCCCCAGGCGATGCCCACCTCGAGTGCCGTATTCACGGCCGACGCCAGGGAGACGGCGTCCCGGAGTCGATCCATCCAGTCCCGACCCGAGAGACACACGTCGACGCGCAGGTGGGATGGCGCCAGCGTGCGCACGATGGCCATCGCCTCATCTGACAGGATGGGCATGCGGCCGATCTGGAAGCCGATCGGGGGGATCTCCTGGCTGGTGCTTTCCCCGATCCTGATGTTGAGACATGGGTGATCGAGCGCTCCTGCCCACGCATACGCCGCGAGCGCTCGCGTCGTCGTCGGTGGGCGAAGGGGACTCGCAGCCCCATGTTCGTCGGGCTGATGATCTGCAAGGGCCATCGATCGCTCCGTCTTCAGCGTCAGGAGGCAGCGGCCGGGTGGTGAGCTGACCTCAGGTCGCAGGTTTGGCAACGATCAGCGGCATCAATTGCGACTGGCCGCCGTCGACGCAGACGAGCTGCCCCGTGACCTGCCGGGCAGCGTCGGAGGCGAACCACTCGACGAGCGCTGCGTGGTCGACGGGCTCCGCGAACCGCCCCGTCGGGATCATGCCCAGCATGTCGTCGAGGTTCAGGCCCCGGGCCGCGAACGAGTTGATGAGCATGTCCGTCCTGGTCATGCCCGGCACGATGGCGTTGACCGTGATGCCGTGCGGAGCAACCTCGATCGCGAGGCAGCGAGTGAAGTGATTGACTCCCGCCTTGGCTGTGCAGTAGCCGATCTGGCCGGTGCGGACGATCACACCGGCGATCGACGAGAGGTTCACGATCCGGCCCTGGCCGCGGGGGATCATGCGCTGGATCGCCGCTTGCGAGCAGAGGAAGACCCCCTTGAGGTCGACCGCCAGCGCGAGATCCCACGCCTCCTCGGGCATATCCGCGGTCGGCCCGGTCGGGATCACGCCGGCATTGTTCACCAGCAGCCAGAGAGGGCCGAGCTCGGACTCGACCGTGTCGAACATCGCCTGGACGTCCCGTCTGGACGTCACATCGCCGCGGATCCCGATTGCCCTGCCGCCGGCGTTCGTGATCTTCGCGGCGGCCTCGACCACCGATGGGCTGACGTCATTCAGTGCCACGCGCATTCCCAGCGTCGCCAGCCGCTCTGCGATCCCGAAGCCGATCCCGCGCGAAGCGCCCGTGATGATCGCGACTCGTCCGTCGAGCGTCATGTCCCGTCCTCCGCACCCCATGAGGTGTCTTCACCACCGATCAGACTGAGGGCAACGCCGCCACGGCCTCGCCCATGTCATCGACGACGTAGGCGATCGTCTCCCCGACGGGAACCGTCGCCCCCGAGACCGTGCCAGGGCGAATCCCCTTGAGGAAGCCGCTGGCGGGCGCCTCCAGTTCGGCGATAGCCTTGTCCGTCTCGAGCTCGAGGATCGGCTGGCCCTCCGTGACCGGGTCGCCCTCAGCGACCAGCCAGGCGACGATGACCGCCTCCTCCATGAAGTCGGTCATCTTGGCCACGAACACCTCGGTTGCCATCGGCTTGTCCTGTCTCCTGGTGGGGCGGCTCCAGTGGGCTAGGCGGGCGACCCGACGACCCGCCGGATCGCGGCGACGACGTCTTCCGTGCCGGGCCAGACGCCGTTCTCGAGGCTGTTCGCGAAGGGGATCGGCGAGTCGCGGCCGGCCACCCGCACGATCGGGGCGCGAAGTCGGTCGTGGGCGCGCTCCATTGCGACCATCGCCCACTCGTTCGCCGGCCCGTAGCTGCGACATGCCTCGGCAACCACGACGACGCGACCGGTCTTGCGGGCGGAGGTCCCGATGGTCTCCTCGTCCAGTGGCGAGACGGTTCGAACGTCCACAACCTCGACACTGACCCCGTCGGCCTCCAGGATGCGCGCCGCGAGCATCGCATGCCACACCATGAAGCCCGAGGCGACGACGGTCACGTCCTCGCCGATTCGCTTCACGTCGCACCGGCTCAGCGGCAGCTCGTAGTCGCCATCGGGCACCAGGCCCCTGAAGGCGTACAGCAACTTGTGCTCCAGGAAGACTACGGGGTTGTCGTCGCGGACCGCGGCCTTCATGAGGCCCTTGGCGTCGTATGGGGTTGAAGGCAGCACCACCTTGAGGCCCGGGATGCTGGCAAACCAGACCTCCAAGCTCTGGCTGTGCTGGGCGGCCGTGCTCTTGCCGGCGCCGCCCCCCTGCGGCATCCGAAGCACCCACGGCACGCTGCACTGGCCTCCGGTCATGAATCGGATCTTGGCGGCCTGCGTCGCGATCTGATCCATGGCGAGGCCGGAGAAGTCGACGAACATGATCTCGGCCACTGGACGCATCCCCACCAGCGCGGCGCCGGTCGCTGCGCCGACGATCGTGTTCTCCGAGATCGGCGTGTTGCGGACGCGCTCGCCCCCGAATTGGTCGAAGAGCGTGCGCGTCACCCCGAACGCGCCGCCGTGCCTGCCGATGTCCTCGCCCATCAGGAACACGCGCGGGTCGCGGACCATCTCCTCGCGGAGCGCCTCGCGGATGGCCTCCTGGTAGCTCATCTCGCGGACGCCGTCACCGGGATCAACCTGGCGGATGAGGTCCGGGGACATCACCGGCACCGCGGATGTGAGCGACGTCGCGTCGCGAGCCTGCGCTGTCATCGTGGCGATCTCCGTCAGGCGTAGATGTAATCGAGGGCGGTCGCCGGATCCGGCTCCCTGCTCTCCCGGGCGAACGCCAGGGCGGCGTCGATGGCTGCCGTGACCTCGACGTCGATGGCGCCCAGGGATAGGACGTCCACGGCCAGCTCGTCGATCAGCCTCGACCGAAACCGGGCGATCGGGTCCTTGGCGCGGTACTCGGCCACCTCCGCCCGGTCGCGGTACACCTCGGGCTCGCCGGCATAATGGCCGTCGACGCGGTAACTCTCGGTGACGAGGAGCGTGGGGCCGCCGCCCGCGCGGGCTCGTGCCACGGCGGCCGTCGCGGCCTCGTAGACGGCCAGCACGTCGAACCCGTCGACTCGGACGCCCGGGATGCCGTACCCCGCCGCGCGAAGCGACAGGTCGTGGATCCTGGTGACGTCGTCGATCCGTGTCGAGACGCCGTACTGGTTGTTCTCGAGCACGAAGACCACCGGGAGGTTCCACGCGGCGGCCATGTTCAACCCCTCGTGCCAGTTCCCGGTGTTGCTTCCGGCGTCGCCCGTGAACGGCACGGCCACCCTGTCCTCACGTCGCATCTGGAAGGCCAGCGCAGCGCCCACCGCAAGCGGGATGCCCGAGGCGACGACGGCCAAGGCACCAAGGCTGCCGGTCTCGAAGGCGGCGATATGCATCGAGCCGCCCCGTCCCTTGCAGTAGCCGGTCTCCTTGCCCATGAGCTCGGCCATCATGCGCGCGAGGTCGGCGCCCTTGGCGATGTTGTGTCCGTGGCTCCGGTGCGTGCCGGCGATCAGGTCCTCTGTGCGCAGGGCCATGCACACGCCGACGCCCGACGCCTCCATCCCGATGTAGGTGTGGACCGTGCCCTTGAGTTGCCCGCGCTTGAACAGGTTCGTGGCCGCCAGCTCGAACTGCCGGATCCGGACCATCCGCCGATACATCTCGAGGAGCGTCTGGAGCGCGACTTCCACGGTCGTCACCTCTTGTCAGAACGGAGGCTTTCCTTCGTCGGTGCCGCCATGATAGCCTGTGGCGTACCGGTCGACCAGTACAGGAGATTTCGGTGGCGGGATCCGGTCGGGATGCGTCCGGGGCGACGCTCGTGCTCATCCACACGGTGGCTCCGCTGATCTCCGAGTTTGCCCGATGGTGCGCCGACATGGCTCCCGACCTCAACATCTACCACGTGCTGGACGAGCCGCTGCTCGAGCGGATCCGCCGTCGTGGCGGGGGTCGGGCGGACGACGCCCAGCGCCTGCTTGAGCACCTCGAGTTCGCCGTCTCACTGGACGCCGACGTCGTTCTTGTGACCTGCTCGACGGTCTCGCTCCTCGTCGATTCTGTGCGCGATCTGGTCGACGTGCCTGTGATCAAGATCGATGACGCAATGGCCGCCGAAGCCGTCCGCAGCGGCCCGCGGATTGCTCTCGTCGCGACGAACAAGACGACGCTGGAGCCGTCCATGGCGCTGATCCTCGGCGAGTCGGACCGCGCTGGACACCCTGTGGAGATCCGAGTGGTCGTCGTGCCCGATGCGCTGGCCGCGCTGCTCAACGGAGATGAGGCGACCCACGATCAGCTGGTGGCGAACGCGATCGCCGAGGCGGCATCGGGCGCCGACGTGATCGTCCTCGCCCAGGCCTCGATGGCGCGCGCGACCACCCGGCTCGATCGCCGGGGCCTGCTCATCCCGGTCTTGACGAGCCCGGAGTTCGCGCTGCGCGAGGTCGTCCGAACTCTTTCCACGTCACCGACCGATCCGCTCACGCCGAGGGAGGCACCGGTACCGTGAGGCTCGCGCTGGCGATCGCTCCGCCCGAGGCTACGCCCGACGCATTCGTGGTATTCCGAGACCGTTTGGACGTCGGCATTGGCAAGGCAGGCCGGCTCGGCTACGACGCCGTGGAGCTGGCGCTGGCGCAGGCGGGTGACGTCGACGTCCCCTCCCTCCGGCGGATCCTCGCGGACACGAACGTCGGCGTGGCGGCCATCTCGACCGGCCGGGTATTCACCGAGCAGCGCGCCTGGCTGACAAGCCCGGACCCCGTCGTCCGTGGCCGAGCCGTGTCGATCCTCAAGGGCCTAGTGGAGATCGCGGGCCCGCTCGGCGCACCACGCGTCAACATCGGTCGCGTTCGGGGATTCGTCGGTCAGGGTGAGTCGCCCGAGACGGCCACCTCCCGGTTTCTCGCAGGGATCACCGAGTGTGCGGACTTCGCGGCATCGCTCGGCATCGACATCGTGCTCGAGCCCGTGAATCGGTACGAGATCAACTTCGTCAACAGCGTGGTGCCGGACGGGGTCGCGATCGTCGAAGCCGTCGGCCTGCCCAACGTCCGCCTGATGCCCGACACCTTCCACATGAACATTGAGGACGTCTCGATCACCGCGAGCCTCGAGGCTGCGAAGCCCGTCATCGGCTATGTCCAGGTGGCCGACAGCAATCGATGGGCTCCAGGGCAGGGCCACATCGACTTCGCCGCGGTGATCGCCACGCTCGACAGGATCGGGTACGACGGCGACGTGGGCGTCGAGATCCTCCCCTTGCCGTCGCCGGATGTCGCCGCCGGGCAGGCGATCGAGTTCCTCCGGACCCTGATCCCTCGCGTTTGAGGGCTGGACCTCGGCTGTCGTTCGGTGTAAAGTGGTTGACCGGTAACCCTGTCACGCACCGTCGAGGGCCCCGCTCCCGTGCATCAACATACCGACGCGCTCGTCCTCGAGACGGCCGAAGCAGCTCGCAGGCTGCGGGTCGAGGTCCTGGAGATGGTGTTTCGGGCCCAGACCGGGCACCTCGGCGGCACCTTCTCGGCCGCCGAGATCATGGCCGCCCTCTACTTCCACCATCTGCACGTCGATCCGTCCAACCCGCGCATGCCGGACCGCGACCGATTCATCCTGTCAAAGGGACACGCCGCGCCGCTCCTCTATGCGGCGCTCGCGCACCGCGGCTTCTTCCCGACGGCGGAGCTTGAGACGTTCCGCAGGTTCCCCACGCGGCTCGAAGGCCACCCTGACTTGAAGCTGCCGGGGGTCGAGATGATTGCTGGCCCGCTGGGGCACGGCATCGCGGTAGGCGTGGGCATGGCCTGGGCTCTAGCACGATCGGACCCGAGACCTTCGGCTCGCTCGGCGCCGTCGGCGCGGGCGGCGAAGGCGCGCGTGGTCGTGCTGCTCGGCGACGGCGAACTCGACGCAGGTCTCGTTTGGGAGGGTGCCATGGCCGCCGCCAAGTACCGGCTCGGCAACCTGACCGCGATCATCGACGTGAACGGCATTCAGCAGACTGGGGCAACCGCGGACGTCATGCCGCTCGGGAGCCTCGAGGACAAGTGGCGGGCGTTCGGCTGGCACGTCCAGGAGGTGCACGGGCACAACGTCCGGGAGCTGCTCGATGCCCTCGAGCGCGCCGACGACGTCCATGCCACCCCGTCCGTCATCCTCGCCAGGACCACCAAGGGTCGCGGCGTCAGCTTCCTGGAATACGACCACCGATGGCACGGGGGTATCCCCAACCGCGCCCAGTACGAGCAGGCCATGTCAGAGCTCACCCAAGGATCGGCGGCATGACGACGACGGTGTCGATGCGCGCCGCCTACGGAGCCGCCCTGCTCGAGCTCGGGAAGACCCGGACCGACGTCGTCGTCCTGAGCGCGGACGTGGCGAACTCCGACTTCAGCAGCATCTTTGGCGAGGCGTTCCCGGACAGGTTCCTGAACGTCGGGATCGCGGAACCGTGCCTGGTAGACGTCGCCGTCGGCCTCGCAAGCACCGGCCTGGTCCCGTTCGCCAACACGTTTGCCTTCCTGCTGGCCACGCGGGCCGTCGAGGCGGTCCGGACCCACTGCTGCTATGGGGGCGCGCCGGTCAAGCTCATGGGCGCGTACGCCGGATTGTCCGACTCGTTCGACGGTCCGACCCACCACGCGATCACCGACATCGCGATCATGCGCTCGTTGCCCGGGATGACGATCGTGTCGCCCGCGGATGCGACGGCGGTGACGAAACTGCTGCCGGCGATCTGCGATTGGCCGGGCCCGGTATATGTGCGTCTCAACCGGAACGAGGTCCCGGTCCTGTTCGACGACGGCTATGCCCCCGAGATCGGCAAGGCGATGGTCCATCGGGCCGGCGCCGACGTCACGCTTGTCGGCACCGGAATCATGGTCGGCCGATGTCTGGACGCCGCGACGACCCTCGCCGAGGATGGCATCGACGCCCGCGTGCTGGAGATCCACACGATCAAGCCGCTCGACGTCGGCGCCGTGCTCGCCGCGGTGGTCGAGACCGGCGCTCTGGTCACGGCCGAGGAGCACTCAGTGGTCGGTGGCCTCGGCGGTGCGGTGGCGGAGGTGGTCGGGAGCTCGATCCCGGTTCCTGTCGAGCGCGTCGGGCTGGCCGACACGTTCGCGACCTCCGGGCCGTACCTCGAGCTGCTCGACCACGTCGGTCTGTCTGTCGATTCGATCGTGGCGGCTGCGCTGAAGGCCGTCGCCGCGAAGTCCCGGGCCGGCGGACGCCGTGCCTGACCAGGAGTCCAGCACGCCGGACGGCGATCCTGCGACGACGACTCCCGACGAGATCCGCCGCTTGAGCGCGGTCCGGCGGGTGGTTGCCCGACGCATGACCGAGACATGGCGGACGGTCCCTGCCGTCACGCTTCACCGGACCGTGCAGTTTGAGGCGCTCCTCGCCCTACGCGCCGCAAGTCAGGAACAGGACGGGGGTCGGATCCCAGTGGACGCCCTGCTGGCCTGGGCCGTGGCGAGGTCCCTGCGTGAGCACCGGATCCTCAACAGCTCCTGGCTCGAGGACCAGCAGGCGGTGGCCATCCACCGGGCGGTCAATGTCGCGATCGCCGTGGACACGCCGCACGGGCTAACCGCCGTCGTGCTCCGAGACGCCGACACGAGAACCCCGGCCGAACTCGGCAAGACCCTCACCGAGATGGTGACGCGGGCGAGGGACCGGCGATCGCTTCAGGCGGACGTCGCCGGGGCGACCTTCACGATCACCAATCTCGGCGCCCTGGGCGTCGACCAGTTCACCCCAATCATCACGCCGCCGCAGGCCGCCGTGCTCGGGATCGGCCGGATCGCTGGCTCAGGCGCCGACGAGCGGGTCGCCCATGTCTCGTTGACGTTCGACCATCGGATCACCGACGGTGCGGACGCGGCCCGATTCCTGATTACCTTTGCCGACCGGCTCGCCGACCTCAGCCTCGGCTAGTACGCCGATTCGCAAGTCGCGCGACGCAACGCTCATGCGGCCAGGGCCGGCTGGGTCAGGGCGGCCAGGACCCGGTGCAGGTCGAGCCGGGTGAAGCGCCACTCGAACGGGGTGGCGATCGCGCTGTAGCGCCGGCCGAACGCCGTGAGCGTGGCGGCGAGCTC
>JAKAMV010000804.1 GCA_021812735.1 Chloroflexota bacterium
CTCGTCGGCATGGTGCTCGCGGAGCAGGATCACGAGTGCCAGGACGGACGCCAGGGGCGCAGAGGCCCGATCCGCGGAACTCCATTGAAGGGCGTTCCACGATCATCCCGGTGTGTGCAGTCGCCACGTGGCGCAACTGGACGCATGACGGACGCGATGGGCCTCGTGCAAGCTCTGCACAGCCATCCGGCGTCTGAGTCTCCGGTTCCTTCCCGGGTGCCCAGGCGGAACGACGCGCCCCCGGTCCCCTTCCAACCGGGGGCGCGCTCCCTTCGCGTCCAGGCGTGGAGAGATGCAGTGCCGCACCCAGTAGCGCATGAGCTCCGGCCCCCTGAGCGCCGGGCTGGCGGCCGGCTCCGCGGTCGCGGCCGCGTCGCCACTCGTTCCCACGCCTTCCTTGCGGCGTTGGCCGCCGGCTCGCTGACGGCCCTGTTCCTAGCCCTAGCCGTTGGCTCCGGGACATCCGCGACGCTGACTGGTGGCCGCGCGGATGCCCGCGTCACCGCTTCGCATCGACAATCCCGGGCGGCCCTGCTCCCGGAGGGCACTGCGAAGACACCACCCTGGCGTGTTGCGTGGGTCAGTCCGTCCGTCCATCTCGCGGGATTGCGCGTGTTCGGTCCCGAACGAGTCTGGGTGGCTGGATCTGATGGCCGCCTCTACAGCTGGGATGGAACCGGCTGGAGCATGCAGCGGGCGGATGATGACATCACGGCTCTGGCGGCCGTGAACGAGCAGGACGCCTGGACGTCGAGCGACGATGGGATTCGGCACTGGGACGGTGCGCATTGGTCGATGTCGGGTCACGACGTTGGAGTGGTGGCCATCGCCGCGCCGGACTCAAGTCATGCCTGGGCCGTCGACACGAACGGCCTGCTGGCCTGGAACGGGGGCAGCTGGACTGCCTGGCCCGTGCCCGTGGGCACCAGCCTTCGCGCGGTCGGCGCCGCGAAGGGCGTGCATGCCTGGGCTGTGGGGTCGGGGCCGAACGGGGTGGGCATCGTGGTCCATTGGAACGGGTCAACGTGGGTGCAGGCTGAGCTGCCGCAGCCGCTGTCAGCCGTCTTCGCCGTGGACGCGACCCATGCCTGGGCGGCCAGCACAGACGGGCCAGTGTTCGCCTGGGACGGCACCGGTTGGCGCGAGACAGCGGACCTGCACCTCGGCCTGACCGCCATCACGAGCGATCCGGGCGGGAACCTGTGGGCTGCGGCCCAGACGGGTGAGATCCTGGCCCTCCGTGGCGGACGCTGGGTCTTGGCGTACCGAGCGCCGACCGCCGTCAGCGAGATCGCCGCCTACGACGCCACGCATGTCTGGGCGATCGGGTTCGACACTGTCTATGCCACGGTTGCGCAGGAAAGCGTCACGCCGTGGGGCAATCCGTGGCCATGAGCAACTTGCCGGACTCGTCGTTTCCGTCGCTCCCTCTGACCTGTGGCAGGCGGCGCGGCGGCGTGAACAGGCTGCGTCCCGGGAAGAGCGTCGGCGCGCAGCTGTGCCGTTGCCCGATCTGCCGACCCGGCCCGCCGACTCCCGTGAACCGCGACTATCCCCCCTTGATCCGGGCCGGCCGGGCAGAGGGCGTGGACGCGGGAGACCTGCCACCCGTCGTCGGGGCGCTGCTCGGCGCCCCCAGGCGTGCCGTCTCCATCGGCACCCCCGGTCTCGCGCCAAGCCGGCGGGTCGGGACGAAGTCTGTTGCCGCGCCGGTCCTCGTTCAGCGCGCCGCAGGCAGGATCGCTGGCGTCCCAGTCAGGGCGATCGGCCGCCTATTCCCCGTGATCCGCTCCGTGAGCTCGGCCTCCAGCATCTGGTGCATCACGAGGAGCCCGGTGGTCGAGGCTTAGTGGAAGTCGTCTCGCCGCAGGTAGAGGGTCGCCATGTCGGCATCTGAGACGTTCACCCCGGCCGGGTAGGGGTTCTCGTCGAGCGCGCTCCGGACCCGCAGCCCGGTCCTGGTGGTGGTGGCGGCGATGAGCTTGACGATGACCTCGTGGCTGACCAGGGGCTTGCCCCGCCAGTTCATGGTGATCGCGCTGAACAGGCGGTGCTCGATCTTGTTCCACTTGCTGGTGCCGGGCGGGAAGTGGCAGACGGCGATCTCGAGTCCCGTCTCGTCGGCGAGCTTCTGCAGCTCCGCCTTCCAGAGCCGGAGCCGGTAGCCGTTGCTGCCGCCGGCGTCGGCGGTGACCAGCAGGCGCTTGGCGTCGGGGTAGAGGGGCGCACCCATCGTCGCCCACCAGCGGCGGATGCTCTCCACGGCGAACGCCGCCGTGTCGTGGTCGGTGCCGACGCTCACCCAGGCCTCGTTGGCGGCGAGGTCGCAGACGCCGTAGGGGCTGGCCCGCCCGGGCTCGGGCAGGACGAAGTCGTGCATGCTCACCCGCTCCGGAGGAAACTCGGGTCGCAGGGGGCCGAATGGCCGGTGTCAGAACGACGATCGGCCTCTCATCCCATGCCGTTTGTTATGTCACGATTGACTTGCTCACCCTTTTCGTACTACTCACGTGCAGCAGACATAGGTGGCCGGCTGAGGCCTCAAGGCGAACGAAGGACTGCGCGAACGCGCGATCGGCGAGGCGCCGGAGAACTTCCGCGAGAGGAAAGTGCGGCATGCTGCCTCGCTGGCCGCAGGTTCCGAGACCGCTTCAGCCGCTCATGATTCCCGGGGTGGACGTGGACGGCTGGGCAGACCTCATCGGACGCGAATCCGAGTGCGCCCGTGTCGCGACCGCGCTGGCCGCCGACCGACCGATCTGGGTCGTGGGCGAGCCGGGCATCGGCAAGACCACTCTGGTCCGCGCGGCCGTCGCCCGGAGCGGCCGCCGGCTTCACGAGGGAGCGGGCATCGCCACCCTCGGCCCGGTGCCGTTTCACGCGCTGCCGAGAGAGATCTCGCGCGAGTCGTCCGGCGATGCCGAGCAGGTGGCAGGCGACGTGGAGCGCGCAGTCGGCCCGGACGTCCTGTTCGTCGATGACGCCCACTGGGCCGACCACGACTCATGCCGTGCGATCGCCCGACTGGCGGGCCGAGTCGCCCTCGTCGTCGCCAGCCGGCACGTACCGACAGGTGAGCTGAGAGAGGTGCCCTGGGTCCACATCGAGATCGCCGAGATCGACGCGGCGTCGGCGGCTTCGATCGCCCGGCGCATCCTGCCGAGCATCACCTCCGTCCGCCTTGCGCGAATCCTTGACCGCGCAGCAGGCAATCCGTTGCTGATCGAGGAGCTGGTGCGCGACGGCAACGAATCACCCACGATGCGCCGCGCGATGGCGGACCGTGTCGCAGGCCTGTCGCCGATGGAACAGCGTCTACTCTGGCTCCTTGTCCTTGCGGGAAAGCCGATTGCGGTTACCCGCCTGCCGGCTGGTATTGACGAGCTGACCGCACGTAGCCTGGTGGCCGTTCGGGCCGGGGAGGCCCAGTTGCGGCACGCGGTGTTGCGCGACGCGATCCAGCCGCTCATTCCGGCGGATGAGCAGCCAGCGCTCCGGCGGGAGCTGGCCAGGCTCGTTGACGACCCCTTGGAGATCGCCGGCTTTCTGCTCGATGCGGGTGACCCGGCCGAGGCGCTCGATGTTGCTGCACCAGCCCTCGCGGGCGCGACACTCGCGCGCCGCGCCGCCCTGCTCGAGATCCTTGCCGCCAGCGCGCCGGGCGCAACCGCTGACACGTTCCGGCTCGATGCCGCCCGCGCCTACCGCGACCTCGGCGAGGACGAGGCCGTAGTACGCCTCATGCGGCAGCCGATCGAGGGCGACCCTGAGGCCAGGGCTTTGCGGGACGCCCTCCTCGGGGATGCGTTGTGGTCGATCGGCCAGGGTGAGGCGGCGAGACGCGTGCTCGAACAGGCGCCCGCCGCCTGGCCGCCCGCCACAGCAGGGGAGCTGGAGCTCACATGTGCTCGCGCCCGCCAACTGGTGTTCAGCGGGAGCCCCGGGGCGGCGCTGAACCTGCTCGACGAGGCGCTCGCGACGGCGGGCACTCTGCCGTCGGCGTACCGGACAACGACGCTGCGGGCCGCGATCGCGCTGTTCCTTGGCCGAACGGGGGCGCTCGAACCGCTTCGCGGGGCCTGGGCTGCGGCGCGGGCAGCTGGCGACGAGGCTGCGGCGGGCGCCGCGGCACAAGCCCTGCACAACGCCCTGTTGTGCGAGGCGGGCGCCTCAGAGGCGGCCGCGTTCGCCCACCGGGAAGGCGAGCGACAGTACGAGATCGGCCTTCCTGCGCGCGGCACCGTCCTGCTCACCGAGGCGGTCCAGTCGTACACCTTTGCGGGCGACATCACGATGGCGCTCGAGCTCGGTGACCGAGTGCTGGAACGCGCGGCGCCGGCCGTGATCCGCCACCGCG
>JAKAMV010000805.1 GCA_021812735.1 Chloroflexota bacterium
CGCCGACCGTCAGGCGCCCTGCCAGCGTCGACGCCAACGACGCCCGACCCAGGAGCAGCGCCAACGCGACGATGGCCAGCAGGCCGAGCTCCCGGCGACGCAGTCGCGGCCGCACGCCGAGGCCGATCCGACGTGTGGTGGCCGGCGCGGTCGCGCTCATGGCGCGCGGGCCGGTCGGGGGCGGTCCAGTCGCACGCGCAGTCGACCCACCTGCACCTCATCGCCGAAGCCGAGCGGCGCGACGCCGGCGACTGGCGCCCCGTTGAGATACGTCCCGTTGGTGCTGTGGCGGTCCTCCAGGTACCATGTTCGGCCGCGAAACGTCAGCACGGCATGCTCGGCGGAGACGAACGGGTCGTCGACCGCGATCGTGTTGTTGACATCGCGGCCGATCGTGGTGACCGCATCGAGCGCATAGGACGCCCCCACGGGCGGACCCCCTTCGAACGACGCGACGACTACCAGCCGCCCGAGTTCTGGGGGTGCGGTCTCCGAGATGCTGCGGAGGTCGCGCAGCAGCAGCCGCGCCACGGCGAAGAGGAACAGGTAGAGCGCCCCGAGAAACGCCACGCGCAGCAGCCAGAGGCTGAGGGCGAACGCGTCGATGCCGCCGACGCTGTTCATCCGGCGGTCGCGACCGTCACCGTCGAGTCGCCCAGCTGCAGCACGTCACCGGGTCCGAGGGCCACTTCGCGCACGCGGCTGCCGTTGACGAAGGAACCGTTCGTGCTCCCCAGGTCCGTGTAGACGAGACCGCCCTGGCGCGCCGCGAGGAGACCGTGCCACCGTGAGACCCGCGCGTCGAGGAGGACCAGATCGTTGTCCGCGTCGCGGCCGATGCGGATACTCGCCGCGCGCACAGCGAACTCGCGTGGAGCAGCGAGCGGGGTCCGCACCAGCAACGTCGCGTACGGGACGCGGGGCGCCGGCACCTCGAAGACCATCGTCGCCCCCCACGGCGGTTGCTCCGCAGCGGCCGTGCCGGGGTCGTCTTGGGTGGGCGCTGCCCGCACCGGGCCGGAGCGCGCGGCGGTCGCGCCGCTAGGCGCCGGCGTCACGCGTGCGAAGGATGCATCCACCAACACCTCGCCCGGGGGGACCATCGGGTCCGCGGCCAGCTCCACCGACGGCCGCCCCGGCAGGCGATACCCGTGGCGCCGGGCGTGCACGACGAGCGCACCGGCAAAGGCCGGCACCGTATCGCCGAGCCCCGCCAGGTCGTCCGGATGGACGCGCACCTCGTAGTGGTCCGGCACGTAACCGCCGGGGCCCCGCCGGGCGCCGTCCATCGCGCGTTCCAGGCGGTGGCGCACCCGCACAGGCTCGACGCCAGTGCCGAACAGGCGTGCGGCTGGTCGCTCGAAGATGCGCTCGATCAGCCGCTCGAGCGCAGTGAGTGGGCCGCTCATCGGATGGCCGAGTCTAGCACCGGCGCTCCCGGGCCAAACCGGCCCGGGTCGCGGCTGCGGCGACGGAGGACGATTGGCCCGCTGGGCCTTGCCAGAGGTGGGGGATGACGACGGCATCGAACTCTGTACGCTGTACGCAACTCCGCGGAGGTTGCGAGGCTTCGCCCCGGGATGACCGAGATCCTCACCGAGTCGTACTGCGAACGGTGCGGCGCGAAATTCACGTTCGAGTCGGCGTCAGCCGCGGGCGGCCCGCTCACCCGCGCGCGCACGCTGGTGCAGGGGCTGCGCAACTACGTGACCTCCGACGAGTCGCTCGACGAGGCGTTGGCCGAGGCGCGTCGCGAGGCGGAGCGCGAGGCCTCCGGGCTGCAGCTTCGCGCCTTCCACGAGACCTTCAACTTCTGCTTCTCGTGTCGCCAGTACACCTGCCGCGACTGCTGGAACGAGGGCGCGGGACGCTGCCGTTCGTGTGCGCCGCTGCCGGACCTGCCCGATCCGCTCGAGCTGCGCGGACTGCCACCGGAATCAGCGCCGCGGCCAGCAGCCCACCTGGAGCCGGCGCCGGCCGAGGTGCCGGCGTGGCCCGCCCGCGACCTCGTGCGGTCCGACGGCGGTGCGACGTCGGCGGGCGACATGCCCGCGCGGCCCCCGCAGCCCGCCGCGCCCCTGCCCTGGTCGCGTGTCCCGGTCCGACCGCCCCAACCGCCGGCCCAGGCGCCCGCGCCTTGGCAGATCGTCGCGCCCGATGAGCCCCCTGCCGCCCCGGCCGGACCTGCAGCCCAACGCCGTGGCGTGCGAGAACGGCCCGTCGCGCCGGCCCGTCCGATCGGTTGGATGATGCGCCACCGGGAGAACGCGCAGCCGCAGGTGTCGCCGCGGGTGACGCGCAGCGTGTGGGAAGAATCGACCCGCGACATCGTCAGTCGCCCGGGCTCCGGCGTCCAGGCCTGCCAGGGCTGCGGCCTCCCACTGTCGGCGAGCGCGCGCTTCTGCCGGCGCTGCGGTGCCCGCCAGATCTGATCGTCACACTGCGGCTCTGCCCCATGCGGCGCGCGCGGCGACAGCCCCGCCGGTCCCCGGCGGGCGGCCCGTCCCCGCGCCGAGTCATGCCTCTAGCGTCGAGGCCGCCAACTCGTCGGACTGGCGGCGCCGACATGCCCACAGCCCGGCGAGGAGGATCACCCGAAAGACCCACGTCAGCCAGAGCAGTGTCCCGATCACGGCCGCCACCGCCCCGAAGACGCTGAGCGCCCCCACCAGACGGGGAGCGAGCAGCGCATAGGCCGCCGTCAGCGACGCCACGACGGTCCCGGCCACGAGCGCCGGCACCGCTGCTTCGCGCAGGGTGGGCGGCGCCGTAGGAACCAGCCGGTAGACGGCCAGGATGGCGGCGCTCGCGAGCACGGCGCCCGCACCCGGGTTGGCGATCCGCCAGAGGGTCCGGTCCGCGGGGAGCAGATCGCCTTCGACTGCCGACCACGCCGCGCCGAGCGCCAGCAGCGCCGCGACCGCCAGGAAGATGAGCGCCACCGCCAGCAATCCGCGCAGCCGCCGTTCGACCATGCCGCGGGGCCGCCCACCGGGAAAGACCCGCCGTAACGCGTCGTCGAGTGCGCCGTAGACCCCACCGCTCGTCCAGGCGAGACCCAGGAGCGCCAGCGCCGAGTACGTGGCCCGGCCCGTGGCGAACTGGCGCAACATGCCGCGCACCGGCCCCTCCAGACCTGGTACCAGCCGCGCCGCCCGCTCGAGGAGCGCGGCACGGACCATCGGGTCGCCGGAGAGGAGCCCCACCGCGACCGCGAGCAGTAGCAAGAGCACGAGGAAGCCGACCAACGCCCGGAGCGCGAGCGCCGCCGCCAGCAGATCCCCGCCGATCTCCGAAAACTCGTCGAGCAGGTCGCGCAGCTCGACCGCCCGCCGGTCGCCGGCGACCCGCCGAATGGCCCTCGCCAGGGCCGACCCCCGGCGCGGCTCGAGTTGCCGGAGCCGGGCCCTCTCCGCGCGGCCGACGGCCAACTTAGGCCTCCAGGTCCTCGAAGAGGGCCTCCTGCCCCGGCGTGTCGACGGGCAGGCGGAGCGGCACGTCGGGCACGCCGGGGCGCCCGCGGGGACGCAGCATGGCCCTGATCTGCGAGCGCCGCACGTAGATCAGGCGGCCCGGCCGTGTGCTTTGGATCTTCCCGTCGCGGGCCCAGCGCGCCAGTGTCGACCGGCTCACGCGGATGTTGGCCGCGGCGAAGACCGCGCTCGCTTCCGCCAGAGTGATCCAGTCGGACGGCGGCCTGGGCACGTCAGTCGGCGCCCGACCCGCCCGCTTCGCCCCCGCCGGTCGCCGACGTGCCTCCGGCGGCCCCTGCCGAGCCCCCGGTCTCGCCCGCTCCACCCGACGACGTCCCGCCGGCGCCCTTCCGGGACCCCCGCGCGCGCCCCGCCGCTTGCGCGTCCTTCTTGGCCCATCCCGAGCCCTTGAAGACGATCGCCGGAGGCGAGAGCAGCTTCCGCATCGGACCGCCGCAGATCTCACAGGTCGACGGCCCGTGGGCATGGACGCCGTGCGTGACCTCCATGGTGTGGCCGCACTTCGTACAGGCGTAGTCGTAGACCGGCAATCCGGACCTCCTCGTCGTCTATCCGCGTAGCAGGCGCATGCCGCATTTCGGGCAATAGAAAGCGCGCTCGTGGGCAGAGGCGAAGCCGCATGAGGCGCACACGAGCCCGCCGGCGCCGGCGGCCGGGACCGGTCGCTCCGACGGCGTCAGGCCCAACGCGTATTGACTCGCCAGCACGTTGCCGAGCAGGTTCGACAGGATCTTCTGCGCCGTGCGGTCGGTGTCGCCACGCACGCCTTTGCCACCCCAGCCCACCACCGCCCGCACCAGCATGTCGCCGGTCGCCTCATCCCAGTGCGAGGCCACCCCGCCCACGATCGCGT
>JAKAMV010000806.1 GCA_021812735.1 Chloroflexota bacterium
CCGCGCGACGGCAGCGCCCCTCGCCCGCGCCCGCCGAGCAGCAGCACCCCCCGCGACGGCAGCGCCCCGCGCCCGCCGAGCAGCAGCACCCCGCGCCGGCAGATTCTGCGTAACGATCATGGGGGGAACCGTATGCAAGACTTTGCGCCTCGCAAGCGCGTCCGGGTGCCGAGAGCCGCTCCCCCGGATGCCGCGGATGCGTGACGCGGGCCCGACTCGTGCGTGGACATCGACCGCCGAACGGCCCCGAGGCGGTCGACGCGCGGGCGGCGCCGCTGGCAGGCGGCCCATTTGCGGATACCGTTCCCCGGATGAAAGTTACGCAACGAAATGGGGCTCGACGGCGGATAACGTGCTGGGGATGCAAACGGCGAGGAAACAGAGGCGCGGCGGCCGCCGCTGGCCCGGAGAGGGCCACCACACAGGCCCGGCGCCCGCCACTTGCCCGGCGCCCGCCACTTGCCCGGCGGCCGCCATGACGTCCGACCGCCCCTCAGCCTCACCCTCCGCACCGCGTGTCCCCAGGAGAGAGACAGACCGCGAAGAGCGCCGCTTTCGGCAGGGGCGCCGCTGAGCCGGGGGCGCCCTGCCCCTCCGGCACCACCGCGAGCGGCCTAGAGAGCCAGGATGGCCGGACCTTGCCCGCCAGCACCGGCTCGAGCGAGGGTACCAGCTGGTCCTTCTCGAGGATCAGCCAGCGCACGTCGTACAGCGCCGCGGCCTGCCGCACCACCGGGAGCGGATCGTTGGGGGTAGGGACCCCGGTGATCCCCCAGCGATACCAATACGCACCCGGATCCGCGCTCATCAGGCGGTCAGCTGCGGGGATTGGGTGGGCCGTCATGATCGCCGTCCGGTAGTCGGCCTCGTGCCCCCAGCCCCGCGCCAGCAGCAGCGTGGCCACCGTGCCGATCACCCAGACGAGCCCGATGGCGACCACGGTGAAGTTGCGGGTCGCCCGCGGCACGTCCCAATGCGGGCGCCGGGCGCCGACCCAGCGGACCGCCGCCCCGATCCCCACGATCGAGAGCAGGTACGCGTGTGGTACGAGCGCCATCCCCGAGTGGAGCGCCATCCCGTACGGCAGGTGCACCGCGAACACCAGCGCGCTGAAGACCAGGAACGTGATCGCGTAGACGAGCCACGGCCGGAACGCGGGATCGCGCCGGTGCAACCAGACGCCCACGAGCAGGAACGGCACCAGGAAGAAGAGCAGCGGTTGCGACCCGAGGACGATGATGACCGCCCCCAGCCCGCCGATCCGGCTCGCCACCAGCGGTCCCAGGCCCTGTGCGAAGAAGGTCGCCGGTGTGGTCTGGTCGCCCACGCTGAAGAGTTGCTCGTAGGTGCGGATCCAGAGGATGCGCCCGCTCGAGGAGGACGGTGAGATCGAGCCGAAGAGGAGCTGATCGCGGATCCACCAGGGTGCCATCACGAGCAGGAAGAGCCCGAAGCACGCGATCGCCGCGCCCCAGCCGATCCGCACCGCCCCCTGCTCCGAGCCCCGCCAGCGGCCCCAGCGCTCGGCCGCAAACGCCACCACGAACGGCATGCCCAGCAGCACGCCGTCGGTACGCGCCAACATTGCGAGCCCCACCGCCACGCCACCCAACGCGAAGGCCCGCCGGTCGCCCGCCGCGCCGCGGACGCACAGCCACAACGCCGCCACGCCCAGCACCAGGTAGAGCGAGAAGTTGTCGGGCTGCGACAGGTAGGGGGCCGCCGCACCTGGCATCACCATCAGCGCAGCGGCCGCGATCGATCTCCACTGCCCCAGCCCGGCGTCGATCCCGAGCAGGTACGTGATCGAGGCGGCGAGCGCGCCCAGGATCCAGAACGGCAGGCACGAGGCGAGGTAGGTCGGGCCGAGCAGCCAGATGAAGGGGACCTGAACGATCGATGCCAGCGGCATCCAATGCTCGTTGGAGGGGATCGGCAGGGTGCCGACGGCGAGGAGGCGACCGCCCGTGTCGACGAAGGCCCAGATGTAGGGGATCGTGAACCCGTGACCGGCGGCTAGCTCCCGGGCCACCGCAAGGTAATAGACCGAGTCGGGGTAGCCGGGAGCGAAGAAGGGCAGGGCCAGCAGAACCCGGGCCACGAACGCCACCAGGAACAGGACGATCGCGACGCGCAGTGAGTCGGGGATCGCGAGCGCCTCGGGCAGTGCGCGTGCTCGTGCGAGAGGCGCCGTCATGGCTGGTACCAACCCGCGAAGATCACGGCGCTCAGAATGCCGAGCAGCCCCCCGGACACCGCCGGCCACACCGTCCGGAACCAGGCACTGCGCCGGGCCGCCACGATCCACAGGTACGGGAACGCCACCATCCCGAGCCGCCCGATCGATTGCAGGTTGCCGCTGGCGAACACCGACGCCAGCGTCAGGACTGGGATCAGCGCGTAGGCCAGCGGGATCCGGTCGGGCCGCAGGTAGACCAACAGGAAGACGTAGGCGAGCAAGGTCACCAAGAACGAGAGCCGCAGGAGGTCGAGCTGTGCCCCCAGGCTTCCACCCGCAGCTGCCGCCGCGCCGATCCCGTTGCGCCCCCAGGCGTCCTGCGCGGCCCCGTACGCCGCTGCACTCCCCGTCAGCGTCGCGACGTAGGCGACGAAGCCGAGCGCGCCCACCGGCACCACCGCCAGCCACGCGAGGGCCCGCCGATCCTGAACGCGTCGCCAGAGGATCAGCGCCAGCGGCACGACCAGCAGCGCGCCCGGCAGGCGCGTCAACCCCGCGAGCGACGCCAAGACGCACGCCCACCCCGCACGGCCCCGCTCGGCCGCCAGCAGCGAGCCCAGGCTGAGCGCCAGAAAGAGGCTCTCCCCGTACGCCATCGAGAAGACCCAGCTGAAGGGGAAGAGGCACAGCAGCACCACCGACCAGACCGCTCGCTCCTCGTCGAGCACCTCCCGCGTGAGCCGGTAGAGCAGCCAGAGCGCGACCAGGAACAGGACGTTCGAGAGGAGCACCGCGATCAGTCCGTCGAACGCCGGCGTCGTGATCGACAGCGCCCGCACCAGCGCCGGGTAGAGCGGGAAGAACGCGTAGTCGTGATACTGGTCGGTGAGCGGCGCCGCGTGATAGCCGGACCGCGCGATGCCCAGGTACCACCAGCCATCCCAGCTCGTCAGGCTCGAGAGGATCGGGCCGCCGCTACCAGGGACGAGCCGCGGGTTGCGTGGGACGATCGCCTCGGCGGCCACCGCGGCAAGGATCACGACCAGGCGCGACCCGGCCCATGCTCCCAGGATCGTCCGGACCGGACAAGCCAGCAGGCCGCGGAGCCGGTCACGCCCTGGGGTTGGCTCGGACCAAGTCGGCGCGGTTGCGGCTCGGACGGAGGAAGGCTGCACGACGCTGCATCGTAGCAACGGCCCGCGGCAGCGCCGATTACCCGAACGTACTGCGCAGTCTTGACGGCGCGGGGTTCCCGAAGGACCTGGACCGGCCCGCGCGGCCGCGGCGGGGACAGCGATCGCTCCGGCGGGCCATGCGCTGCGGCTTGAGCCCCCACGGAGCCCTAGGGCATGGATCTCACCCCTGGCGCGCTGATGTAATCCACCCTGGTTTGTCGGTAGAGTAGTTGTCCGGCATAGACGACCGTCGCCACGGCCGGTAGGCCAGGGACGATCGGGGCCAGCAGCACGGCGAGCGTGGGCGTCATCACCGGCAACACCAGCACCGACCAGTGGATTTCTGCTGCCGGCCACAGGGCCGGGACGGCCACCCACCAGAAACGGGGCCGGTCGAGCCACCAGACGAGTCCGAGGGCCGCTGCCGTGAGCGGGACGAGCGGCGGATAGACCCACGCCGACGCCCCGCCATGGCTCTCCGACGTGATGCGCGCGCTGATCATGCCGAACCGGCTGACATAGGACCACCAGGTCGCGGGCGCGATCGCTATCGTCACCGCGGTGGCGACGGCGGTCAGGCCGATCGCTCGCCATGCTCGCATCCCGAGCAGCGGTATACCGGCGTACACCTTCAGCAACGTGGCGAACGCGCCTGCCCAGGATCGTCCGGAAACGAGCAGAGCGAGCAGAAGGACGCCCGGGTTCGCGGACCACACACCGACAACCAGCGGCGGAAACAGGAGCCACCAGGACGGCAGCGATAGCACGCGCACGACGTAGACGGCGGCCGCGAGGGAGAGCAGGAGCCAGAGCGCGACCGCGAGGTTCTCCGGCATGAGCGCGAAGGACGCCATGGGAAACAGCGCGGTCGGGAGGGCGGCGAAGTGCCAGACATACGTCCCGTTGCTGGTCGAAGCGGCCCAGGGGTCGGCGCCTTGCAGCCAGGCGGCAGCCGCGCGGACGTAGATCCGGGCGTCGTTCCCAAGAGGTTC
>JAKAMV010000807.1 GCA_021812735.1 Chloroflexota bacterium
TGCGATCTTGGGCACGCTCTTCGGCGTGCAGATCGACTCGCTCTTCGTGACCGCGATGCTGACCGTGATCGGCTTCAGCGTGCACGACACGATCGTGGTCTTCGACCGGATCCGCGAGAACCGCGCCCGCCACGCGGGCGAGCCGTTCGATGCGATCGTCAACCACAGCATCCTGCAGACGCTCGGCCGTTCGATCAACACCTCGATGACGGTTGTGATCACGCTGCTGGCGCTGCTGCTGATCGGCGCGCCGAGCATCCGCGAGTTCGTCCTGGCGCTCCTGATCGGGATCATTTCCGGCACGTACTCGTCGATCTTCAACGCGAGCCCCATCCTCGTCGTCTGGCACCTGTGGGAGGATCGTCGGCGCCAGCAGAACCTGGCGCTGGCACGCGGGGCGCGGTGAGCGCGCGGCGCGTAGAGCGCCGGTGAACCCGGCCGTGGCAGACTCCGGGGCAATGCTTCGACCAACTCGTTCCTGGGCGCTCGCCAAGTCCGGCCCGATCCCGGCGGACCTCGCCGCGGCGGCGGCGAGGCATGGCGTCTCGCGCCGCCTGCTCGAGATCCTGGCCGCACGCGGGTACGGCCGGCCCGAGCAGCTGGATGCGTTCCTGGGGGAGCCGCTCGCCGCCCTGCACGACCCGGCGCTGCTGCCGGACGCGGCGCGGTTGCGGTCCCGGCTCGTCCTGGCGCGCGAACGCGGCGAACGCGCCATGGTCTACGGCGACTTCGACGCGGACGGGCTCAGTGCGCTCGCGGTGATGGTGCTGGCGCTGCGCGCCTACGGCCTTGCCGTGGAGCCCTATGTCCCGAGCCGCTCGGGCGACGGGCACGGCCTTTCCGAGCCGGCCGTAGCGCGCGCGGCCGCCACGGGGTGCACGGTGATCGTGACGGTGGACTGCGGGACGAGCAGCGCGGCCGAGATCGCCCTCGCCGCCGGCCGCGGCATCGACGTCCTCGTGACGGACCACCACCATGTGCCGGAGCAGGCGCCCGGCGCCGCGGCGCTGGTGAACCCACAACGGCTGGACAGCGCGTATCCGGATCGTCAGCTGACGGGCGCCGGTGTCGCGTTCAAGGTTGCGCAGCTGCTGCTCGACGACGGGCCCGTGGGCCGCGAGACCTGGCTCGACCTCGCGGACCTCGCCGCCATCGGCACCATTGCAGACGTGGCGCCGCTCCGGGGAGAGAACCGCGCCATCGTGCGCCTCGGTCTCGCGCGCCTGCGGCGCGATCCGCGTCCTGGCCTGGCGGCGCTGCTCGAAGCGGCCGGCGTGTCGCCCGCGCGCGTCGCTGCCGAGGTGGTTGCCTTCACGATCGCGCCTCGCCTCAACGCGGCCGGGCGCGTGGGTGAGGCGACACTCGCCGCGGACCTGCTCCTCGCGTCGGACGCGACGGTCGCCGCCAACCTCGCGGCGCAGCTCGAAGCAGCGAACCGAACCCGCCGCGACCTGCTGGCCGTGGCGCTCGACGAGGCGCGCGACGCGGTCGGGGAGCCCGGTACGGCGCCGGCGATCGTGGTCGCCGGGCCGTGGCCGATCGGACTGATCGGGCTGGTCGCGGGTCGCTTGGCCGACGAACATCGCCGTCCGGTCGTGGTCTTCTCGACCGAGGCAGAGCCGTTGCGCGGCTCGGCCCGCTCACCCGCGGGGGGCCTCGACCTGGCGGACGCCTTCGCGGCCTGCGCCGAGCATTTCGTGCGCTTCGGTGGGCATGCCGATGCCGCCGGTGGCGACCTGCGTCCGGGGCGGATCGAGGCCTTTCGCGCCGAGTTCCTGGCGCTGGCTGGTGCGAGACCCGCGACGGAGACCGAGCCCCCGCTGCGCCTGGACCTCGCCGTGCCTATCGCGGAGATCGATTATCCGCTCTTGCGTGAGCTCGCCAGGCTGGAGCCAGTGGGACCCGGCAACCCTGCGCCGCACGTGGCCGTGCTAGGGGCGCCTGTGACCCGAGTGCGACCGGTGGCGAACGGGCATGTGCAACTGACGCTGGCGAAGGGCCGGGAGGTGCTCGACGTGATCGCCTTCGGACGCGCCGACTTGGCCGCACGCGTAGCGCCCGGCGATCGGCTCGACATCGTTGGCCGGCTCGGCACACGCACCTACGGTGGCTTCGAGTCGCTGCAGCTCGAACTCGTCGATGCTGCCACGGCCGGGGCGACCCCCGGGGTCGTTCCGTCGTGAGCGCGCGACGGCCGCCGCGCGGCGAGGTCCCGCGGCCCCGCGGGGAACCGCCGCGCCGTGCGATCCCGGGCGTCGGTCTGTCCGGGATCGCGCCGCTGCTCTCGCTCGTGGGCCTGCTGCTGGTCGCGGTGTTGAGCTTCGGGCTGCTGGGTGGGTCGCTGCCGAGCATCGTGCCGCTCCGCAAGCTCAATCCCGGTGACGTGGCGAACCGCACGCCCAACCCGGTCGTGGTGTACACGCCCGTGGCCGTTCAGCCGCCGCATCTGCTCGGCTCGATCCTCTTCGTGAAGGCCGGTAACATCTGGTCCGTGACCGGCGACGACCAGCTGACCCAGCTCACCTCCAGCGGCAGCGACCAGACGCCGACTTGGTCCCCCGATGGCCACACCATCTACTTCATCCGCGTCGTCTCGAAGAAGACCCAGGTGCCGTGCGCCTATATTGCCGCCGGCGGCTGCGTCCCCGGATCGCGCGTCAACTACACGCTGGAGTACCCCGTGCTCTCGCGCATGGCGGCGACGCCCGGCGCGCCGGCGACCGCCATCCAGAGCAGTCTCTATGCGTTGCCGGCTGGCGGCGAGTACTTCTACGGGCTCTGGCAGCCGACGTTGAGTCCGGATGGCAAGACGTTCGCGCTCGTGAGCGACTGGCCGAATCCGTTCGTCGACAGCGTGGCGCTGTCGCTGCTGCCGGTGGGCGGCGGCCAGGTGACGCGGCTGGGGGTCGGCGAGGCGTATTACTACGGCTTTGGCCTCGGCCAGAACGATCCACAGTGGAGCCCCGATGGGCGCGTCATCGCGTACACGTACAACGACAAGTCCGGCGCCTACGGCGCGCCGCGCATCGCGCTCTACACGGTGCGCACGAAGACGGCGGCCTTCCTGACGACCAACGGGTACGCGCAGCCGTCCTGGTCGCCCGACGGGCGCTACCTCGCCGCCGTCCGGACCAGCCCCCGCGGACGCGACCTGGTGATCCTCGATGCCCGCACCGGCAAGCTCCTCGTGCAGCTCACGCATGACGCGCGGAGCTTCGCCCCGATCTGGTCACCGGCTGGGAACCAGATCGCGTTCCTGCGAGCCCAAGGCACGACCATCGACCTGGAGCTGATCACGCTCGATGGGACGGCGCCGGCGTTCACGATCGCCCGGGAGGAGCCGCTGACCTCGCAGAGCCAGCTCGACGGGACGTCGCGGCCGGTCTGGTTCATCCCGGCGAGCCAGATCCCGGTGCCGCTGCCGGTGCTCACGAGTCCGGCGGCGCCCTCGGGCGGGCTCCCGGGCAACGCCTCGGGCAGCGCGCCGGCCGTGGGCTCGGCCGCGCCCTGAGCGATCGCCGTGGGAGACGCTCCGTACCTCGAGCGACTCGGGGCTCGCACCGCACAGGTCGGCTCGGTGCTCTGCCTGGGGATCGACCCGGATCCCGCGGCGCTGCCCGATGGGTTCGGGCCCGATCTGACGGGCATCGAGCGGTTCGTCGCGCTGCTGCTCGAGGCGGCCCTCCCGCACGCGGCCGCCGTCAAGCCCAACCTCGCGTTCTTCGAGGCGTTCGGGAGCGCCGGCATCGCGGCGCTCGAGCGGCTGCGGGGGCGGATCCCCCCGGACGTGCCGCTGGTCGCGGACGTCAAACGGGGCGACATCGGTTCGACGGCCGCCCGGCAGGCGGTGGCGCTCTTCGACCTCCTCGGCGCCGACGCGGTCACCGTGAGCCCGTACCTCGGGGGCGAGGCGATCGCGCCGTTCCTTGCGCGGCCGGAGCGCTTCGCCTACGTGCTGTGCCGGACGTCGAATCCCGGGGCGGGCGAGCTGCAGGACCTGGAGGTCGCCCCGGATCCGGCCGGACCGTGGCCGGCGGAGCCGCTCCACCTGCGGGTGGCGCGGCTGGCGCGGCTCTGGAACGCGCGCTACGGGACCGTCGGGCTCGTCGTAGGCGCCACGGCACCGCGTGAGATGGCGACCCTGCGGCAGGCGGCGCCGGACCTCGCGTTCCTGGTGCCCGGCGTGGGGGCGCAGGGGGGCGACGCCGAGGCGGCTCTGACGTATGGCCGGGCGGTTGCCGGCGTGGCGGGGACGCGGCCCGCTGGCGCCCTGCTCGTCAACGTGTCGCGGGGGATCGCCGCCGCCGCGCGCGGCGCGCCGGACCCCGGCGTGGCCATCGCCGCC
>JAKAMV010000808.1 GCA_021812735.1 Chloroflexota bacterium
CGTCGGTCGTGCCCCGTTTGCCCGCAGGTGTTCCGGCCCCTCGTGCGTGTCGCTCATGACGGCTTCGAGAGCAGTGCGACCGCCCGCAGCAGCTGCGTATCGCCGCTCGCGGCGAGCTGGGCGGCGCTCATGTGTGACAGGTCGGAAGGGGTCAGCGGTGACACGGTGGAGGGCAGCGGCACGACGTCGTTCGGTTGGATGCCCTGGTGCCAGATCTGGTGCCCCAGCGGCGTCAACCATTCTGCCACACCGATCCGCACCTCGGAACCGTCGCGCAGGGTGAAGGTCTCGAGCACGGTGCCGGTGCCGAACGTCTTCACGCCCACGATCGGGGCGCGCCCGTTGTCCTGCAGCGCCCCAGCGAGGATCTCGGCCGCGCTCGCCGTCCCATCGTCGACGAGCGCCACCAGCGGGATGCGGGTGGCGACCCCGCCGGCCGCCGTCTTCGAGGTCGTCTCGCGACCGCTCGCGTCGCGCTGGATGAAGACGACCTTGCCGGCCGGCAGGAACTGGGACGCGGCGCCGACGGCTTCCCCGACGTAGCCGCCGGGGTCGCCGCGCAGGTCGAGCACGATCGCCGTGGCGCCGGCCTTCTCTGCGGCTTGCAGGGCGCTGGCAAGCTGCCCGGCGGCGTGTTGCGCGAACTGCTCGAGCCGGACGTCGGCGATGTGCGAACCGGGCAGCATGGCCCAGGTCACGTTGGGCACCTTGATCGGTGCTCGCGTGACGGTGACCTCGCGGCTGACGGAGGCGCCCGGATCGAGGACTCTGATCCGGACGGTCGAGCCGCTCGGGCCGCGCAGTTGACTGGCGAGCGTGTCGAACGAGTCGGTGGTGACGTTCTTGCCGTCTACGGCCAGGATCAGGTCGCCAGGACGGAGTCCCGCCTTCTGCGCCGGACTGCCCTCGAAGACCGAGACGATCGCTGGCCCTTCCTTCTTGATCGAGATCTCGACGCCGATCCCCTGGTACTGCCCGGAGAGGTCGGCCGAGAGCGCGGCGGCCTGTTGGGGCGTCAGGAAGTCGGTGTGGCCAGTGTCGCCGAGCGCCTGTACGAGGCCGCGGATCGCCCCGTAGGTGAGCTGCGTCGGGTTCAGTGCCGCCCGGTCGACGTAGTGCTGCTCGACCAGGTTCCACGCCTCGTAGAGGAGCCCGATCTCGCTGCGCGCATCGGCGGGTGGTGCGGCGTCGAGCTGCGCACCGCCAGGCGCCAGCGTGCCGCGTTCGTAGCCGACGCCGGCCAGGAACCCGGCCGCGGCGACGATGACGACGATCAGGATGCTGGTCGCACCACGCAGCACGCGACCGGGACGCCCGGACCTCGTCGGCTGCCCCGCCAGGGGCACGGGCGGCTGCGACCAGAGGAGGGGCTCCCGACCCGGTTCGGCCGGGTGCCGCGCCGGTTCCTGGTCCGATGGCACGTCGGGCACACGGCCAGACGTCGCCGCTGCGGGCCGTGGCACGTGGAATGGATCCATCCGCTGGTGGCCTAACGGCGGCGCGGGCCGGGGCCCCGCCGATGCGCCGCGGCCAGCGACGTCGTCTTCAGTCGACCGGGCGCTCGGGCGGCTGCGCGGACTGGGTGGGCGCGGCCGGGTTCGCGGGGCTGACCGGTGCGAGCGGGCTGGTCACGGCGGTGGTCGCGCTCGGCCTCGTCGAGACCGCGTCGTCACGGCCGTTGACCGCATCTTGGAAACTGCGGATCGCCTTGCCGATGGCCGCGCCGGTCTCGGGCAGCTTGCCAGGGCCCAGCACGATCAGCGCAATGCCGAGCACCAGGAGCAGATGCCAGGGTGAGAGGGCGCCCATGCAGTTCTCCTCCGTCGATGATCGCACAAGAGCATACCGCATCGGTCGGGCCGCAGCTCCTGCCATCGAAGTTGCGGTGACGATCGCAGCGGCGTGTCAAGCGGCCGCCCACCGCTGGTAAAGAACCCCCAACGCACGCCACGGTCTGCGCCTGGCAGGTGTAGGTGCGGCTAGGCCGGTACGGTCTGCGCCTGGCAGGTGTAGGTGCGGCGGGGCCGGTCAGTCGGCCAGGTCGGCCACGACGGGGGCGTGGTCGGACGGGATCGGGTTCTTGCGCGCTTCCCGGTCGATCTCCGCCGCCACCAGCCGCGGCACCAGCGGCCGCGTGGCGAGCAGGTGGTCGATCCGCATGCCCTGACCCTTGTGAAACGAACCTGCGCGGTAGTCCCACCAGCTGAACCGTCCACCCTCGGGATGCCGCAGGCGGTAGACGTCGACCAACCCCCAGTCGAGGAGCGCGGCGAACGCCGCGCGTTCCTCGGGCGTCACGTGCGTGGCGCCGGCGAAGGCAGCGGGGTCCCAGACGTCCAGGTCGGTCGGGGCGACGTTGAAATCGCCGCCGAGCACGAACGACGCGGCGGGGTCCTGCGCCGCCAGCCACGCCCGCAGCCGCACGTACCAGTCCAGCTTGGCGGTCCAGAACGCGCTGCCCACCTCGCGGCCGTTTGGCGCGTACAGGCTGGCCACGCGGATGCCGCGGCAGACCGCGGCGATGAACCGGGCGCCCTGCGGATCGGGGCCACCACCGAAGCCGCGCTGCACCTCGGCCAGCCCGACTCGGCTGGCGATCGCGACGCCGTTCCAGCGGCCCTCGCCGTAATGGGCCAGCTCGTAGCCGACTGTGCGGAACGGCACCTCCGGCGCCGCGTCGTCGGCGAGCTTGGTCTCCTGCATGAGCAGGACGTCGACCCCGTGACGGGTGAGCCAGTCGATGACCTTGGGCAGCCGTGCCCGCAGCGAGTTGACGTTCCACGTGGCGATCCGCATGCCGAGATCAGTCTGCCACGTGGAGACGCGCGTGAGGGGCCTGCGCCGCTCCGCGCGGCGCGGCGCTAACCGACGAGGGTCGCTTCGACGGAGATCGCGACGTTTCCGCGCAGCGCCCGCGAAACCGGACAGCCATCCTTGGCGGCGTTGGCTGCGCCGCGGAACGCGTCGGCCGTGATCCCAGGCACGTCACCCGTGACCCGTAGCTCGGAGGTCGCGACTGTCCATTGCCCGGCGACGCGGTCGAAGGTCACCGTGGCGCTGACCTCGAGCCGTCGGGCCGGGGTGCCGCCCTTGGCGAGCTCGTTCGAGAGGGCCATCGAGTAGCACGCGGCGTGGGCCGCCGCGATCAGTTCCTCGGGGCTGGTGCGGCCGTCGGCGCTCTCGGTGCGCGAGGCCCACGTGACCGGCAGGTCGGCGAACGCACCGCTGGTGGCGGCGCTGACGATGCCGGAGCCGGACATGAGGTCCCCCTGCCAGACGGCCTGGGCGCGACGGATGGCTGCCATGGCGTTCCTCCTGGGGCGGTTGCCCGCGTTGTCAGTGCGCGCCGGCAGGCGCCGAGCGTGCGCTGCGGCCATCCTCCCACAGGTGTGCGCCGTGCGCGCGGGGTATCCTTCCCGACCGGATCGAGAGGCGACCGACCACGCTCGGACGAACGGCCGCGTGCGCGCGAGTCGCCAACAGGAGGGCGGCATGGCGATCTGGTTCACGGTCCGGCTCGACGATCGTCCGGGTTCGCTTGCGCGGCTCGCCTCGACGCTCGGCGATCGCGGGATCAACATCACCGGCATCGTCGGCGTCGCCGAGGACACCGACGGGGCCCTGATGCTCACGACGTCGGACGCGGCCGGCACCCGCGCTGCGCTCGGCGCTGCGGGGATCGCGTTCGTGGAGCACGACTCGTCGTCCGAGGCGGCGCCGGAGGGCTTCGCCGGGCTGCGCCAGGGTCTGGCGGAGCGGGGCATCGACGTGGAGGCGCGCTAGCGGGCGGCGGCCGCGGCGGCAGTTCCGACAGCAACGGCTCCGACGGCGACGGCTCCGGCCATGCCCGCCGATCTTCGGCAAGGGGTGCAGATCTTCGGTCGCCGTGACTCGCGCGAGACCCAGAAGGCGCTGCGCTTCTTCCGGGAGCGGCGCGTGCCGGTGCACTTCGTCGACATCGCGCTGCGCCCGCCGGCACCCGGTGAGCTGCGCCGTTTCGCCCAGCGACTCGGGACGGCCGCGCTCCTCGATGCCGGTGGGCGGCGCTACCGCGATCTGGGCCTGGCCTATCTGCGCGTCACGGACGAGGAGTTGTTCGAGCGGTTGCTGGGGGACCCTGGGCTGCTCCGGTTGCCGCTCGTCCGCGCCGGCAACGCGTTCACGGCGGGCCTGGCGGAACCAGACTGGACGGCCTGGGTTCGGGCGGCGGCCGACGTCCGCGGCGGCTGAGAGGCGCCCGCGGACGCGGGCAGCGGCGCCGTGAGGACGACGGGACGCCCTCAGAACGGATCCACGGTGTCCCAGCGCAGCGTTGGGTCGAGCACGCGGATGGTGGC